>JAESQU010000023.1 GCA_016764995.1 SAR324 cluster bacterium
GATTCCATAGATTGCATTAGCATATTCAAAATTTGATTGAAGCATCAAATATCAAATTCTTAGAATCTGCTACTAATTTAATTTACAAAATCTGACTCAAAAATTCTTTTGTTCGAGGGTCTTGGGCATTTTCGAAGAAAGTTGCTGGCGGACCATGTTCCACAATAACACCACGATCTGTGAAATAAATATGGTCTGCCAACTCGCGGGCAAAACCCATTTCGTGTGTTACCAAAATGCAAGTCATACCTTCCGCTGCAAGATCCTTAATTGTGACCAAAACTTCTTTTACGGTTTCAGGATCAAGTGCAGCAGTCACTTCATCAAAAAGCATTACGTCAGGATTCATAGCCAATGAACGGGCAATGGCCACACGTTGCTGCTGACCACCGGAAAGTTCACCCGGAAAGCTGTTTTGTTTGTCTTCAAGTCGCACCTTACGGATTAAGGATTGGGCTTTGGAATGAACATCTTCTTTGGATTCCTTCAAGACCAGCATAGGAGCCATCATGATGTTTTCCAGTGCGGTTTTGTGTGGGAAGAGATTGTACTGTTGAAAAACCATTCCAACTTTTTTGCGTAATTCAAGTTTGTTCAAATCCGGATCATTTACTTCCAAACCAAGCACTTTGATTGAGCCGGAATTGATTTCGTTAAGGGCATTTATGCAACGAATCAAAGTTGATTTTCCGGAGCCGGAAGGGCCGATAATACAGATTACCTCACCTTTCATCACGTCGAAACTAATGCCTTTAAGCACTTCAAGTTCTCCGAAAGATTTGTGTACATTATTTACGGAAACAATCGGTTGTTCCGGAGTCCAGTTGTTTACTGTCATGTCAGTCTTTCATAATTTTACAGAATAACGTTTTTCAAGTTTAAGTGTCCAGCGGGCAATTGGATAACAATAGGCAAAGAAAATCACTAGTGCAAATCCGAAAAAAGGAATCAATAATTCAGGATGATTGTCTTCGGCCTCCATTGCCTGACGGGAAAGGGTGACTATTTCTTCAACTCCGAGTAGTGAAACCAGCGGTGTGGCCATTGTCAAAATCGCATACCAGTTCATCCACGGTGGAATCATGCGTTTGAAAGATTGCGGCAGAATAATTTTCCAAATTGTTTGAGTACGACTGAATGCCAAAGATTCAGCAGCCTCCCATTGTCCAGTAGGAACGGACATCACAGCCCCCCGCACGACTTCGGAAATATTGGCCATGATGGGCAGTGAAAGTCCGAAAACCGCTTTCATCCAATCCGGAATTGAAATGATGCGATCGCCAAATTCGAATTCATAAGGAAAGGTCAACATCACTATAAATAGTAATACCAACCAGGGAGAATTGCGGAAAAGTTGGGTAGTAAACCACGAAAATTTTCGCAACGGAGTGTGGACTGAAATTTGCCCCAATCCAAGTATAACTCCAGCTACTGTACCAATTAACATCGTGAAAAAACTTATCAAGATATTCATCACGAATCCACTGCCGACTATGCATGGTAACCACCGCCATAGTGTGTAAAATGCATCCTCGAGTGTGTATTTTGATTGCGCAAGTACTATCATTGGATAGAGGCTGATCACTAAAAATAATAAAACCATTACCCACGGCGATGAAGAAGCCAACCAACGACTGAAACGCAAATCAACAGGATCTCCCGAAGAACTAGCCTGATACGGCAACAAGACCGGTAAATCTGTTTGCCTCGGAAAAGAAGAAACTTCTGGAATTTTTTGAAAGTAGTTGAACATCGTTATTAGTTCATTTAATTCTTAAAGAAAGTTGCGGGTTATTAGTGTTACAGAATATAATATAATATATTGATTTAAAAAGTTATTTTCTTAAAGCAAATCCTTTTGGGTCGTAAGGAGCGTCTATTGTAACATGTGCTTTAAAACGCCGACAAGCAATTTCAACTTCAAATTTACCAGTGTTAAGCATGGTGTCAATTTTCGTTTCGACACAGCGGATATAACCCAGCATAACGGCACAGCCAACCGTATGTCCGAAAGTTCCGGAAGTGGTGCGTCCAACCAGAATATTGTCACACCAAATTGGTTCGCCACCATGTGGATATGCTTCGGAATCGCTAATAGTGAGCATCACCAACCGTCGGGACACGCCTTGCTTTTTTTGCTGAAGCAGGCATTCCCTACCGATAAACCAATCAGGTTTATTGAATTTCACCGCAAAATCTAGTCCGGCTTGTAGTGGAGTATCGTCTGGTCCGATTTCATGTCCCCATGCGCAATAACCCTTTTCGATGCGTAAGGAACCGAGAGCCTCGATCCCTGCTAGTTTCAAACCGAGATCATCTCCAGCCTTGCGGAGTGCATCAAAAACCGGAAGCGCAGATTCGCAAGGGATGTACAACTCCCAGCCCAACTCTCCGACGTATGACAAACGTGCCGCTCGAACCATTGCTGGGCCGACTTCAACGGTCCGATGTGAGTAGTACGGAAATCCGGTGTTAGAGAAATCATCCGAACTAACCCTGCTTAACAACTCACGTGAATTTGGCCCCGCAATGCTGATTACGGCCAAGGCTCCGGTCATATCGGTGACGGTGACATATTCATCCGGGTTGATGTTTTTCCGAATCCAATCTCGATCACGCACTGGTTGTCCGGTTCCGGTGATCAGCAAAAAACTATTCTCATCCAAACGCATCAAAGTTAAATCACTTTCGTAACCACCACGTCGATTGAGCATGGCAGTATAGACTACACGGCGATGTGCTTTTGAAATGTTGTTTGCACACAATCTTTGTAGTGCAGATTCCGCGTCTCGACCTTGCACTAGCAATTTTCCAAAGGTCGATTGGTCAAACAAAACTACCGCTTCTCTTGCTGCTCGATGTTCTTCCGCATGAAGTGAATGCCAGCCGGGTTTCTCAAAACTTAACTCCGGAGCAGTTGACTTGTTTTCTGGATTGAACCAGCGGGGCCGCTCCCATCCCATTCGTTCGGCAAATTCCGCTCCGGCAGATTCGAGACGGGAATGAAGTGGACTGAGCCGCAAGTTACGTGCTGTTTTATGTTGCCGTCCGGGAAAACTGACAGCGTAATGCAACGCAAGCGTTTCCGGAGAACGTTCACGGAGTGTCCGTAAACTATTTTGTGCCGGAACAAAACGCCGAATATCAACTGGCCAAAGGTCCATCGAAGGCTCGCCGTCGATAATCCATTCAGCAAGTGCACGTCCGGCTCCTCCCCCAGTTGCAATTCCGACTGAACACATTCCGCAACCAAGAAAAAAACCACGCAGTTCCGGAGATTCTCCCAACAAAAAGCGGTCACCAGGAGTAAAACTTTCCGGACCGTTGAGCAACATTTTTACACCTGTTTTCTCCAATTCAGGAATGCGGTACATCGCGTTTGCGAGAATCGGTTCAATATGATCCCAATCTTCCGGAAGCAAGTCGAAGGCGAAATCTTCCGGAAGTTGATCAATGTCTAAGGCTTTTCCTTGCGGCTCAAAGCAACCTATCAGTAATCCACCGCCCTCATCTCGAAGATAGAGATGACCATCGTGGTCACTGAGAGTGGGGAGCGGTGCAGTAACGGAATCCATCTGTTCTGTGAGTAAATAAAAATGTTCACAGGCGTGAAGCGGTGCTGAGACGCCAACCATTGCCGCAATTTTTCGCCCCCAAATTCCGGCACAGTTGACAATTGTTTCGCAGGTGATTTCACCTTGTACAGTTTTGACAGCGGTAACCCGTCCATTTTCGGAACGTATTCCTGTAACTGGAGTATCCTCAAAAACTTGAAGTCCTTTTGACTTAGCACCTTTGACGAGTGCGGCACAAATGTCGCTCGGACTAACCCTTCCGTCAGATGGAGAATAAACCGCACCAATGAGGTCATCTTTACGCATCAGCGGCCATTTTTCGGCGGCATTTTTTACTGAAATTTCCTCTGCACCAATTCCGAAGGCTTTCGAGAGAGAGGCTTGCCGACGAATGTGTGTAAGGCGATCCGAGTTAGTGGCAATGCTTAGGCTCCCAGTCTGTTTCCAACCTGTGGCTTGACCAGTTTCAGCTTCGAGTGAGGAATACAATTCCACACTATTTTGCACAAGCCTCGTGAGGCTTTCGGTGGAACGAAGTTGCCTCACTTGTGCTGCGGAATGCCAAGTTGTGCCGCTTGTCAATTTGGCTCGTTCCAGTAAAATAACATCTCGACAACCGTTTTTCATGAGGTGGTAGGCCGTACTGCACCCCATGATTCCTCCGCCTACAATTACAATTTGGCAATGCTTTGGTAAAGTGCTATTCATTAAAATCGAGTTGCAGATTTATGGCTTGTTTTGCTTGTTATTTTTAGGAAATCACCGAATTGAAATTTCAACCTCCGTAACCAGGAATCCGAATGGTCAACTCCCAACGGTGCATTCCGAAAACCAAAACAGCAACTAATCCGATGTACACAATAAACAGCAAGAGCATCGAAGCGTTCATGGCAGTTGAATAGTCGTTATAAATACTAACCATTTGGTAAAGCAGTTCCGGAACAGCGATTACCATGGCCTGGGTCGTGGTTTTGACAAGGTTTACCAAATTGTTGTTCAACGCAGGTAAACTGACACGGAAAGCCAGCGGTAACACAATATAACGGTAAGTTTGAAAATGGCTGAATCCCAGTGATTCGGCAGCTTCTTTGGTGGATTCTGGAACAGCTTCTATTCCGGACCGGAAAATTTCCACATTGAACGCTCCGGCAAAAAATGAAAGCGAAATAATGGCCCAACCAACGTTTGAGATTATCGGGATTTCCAGCCAACCGTCCGGAGAGTATGTTGGAGTGAACTGTCCCAGCGCAAAATAAAAAAACATCAATTGAATCAGAGGCGGTGTATTTCTGAAAAACTGGATGTACCCTTGAACCACCAAACGCAATATTTTGTTTGGCTGGTTTTGCATCCATGCTCCTATAACCCCAATGACTACGCTTAAAATTACGCAAATCACCGCAAGTTCAAGGGTCATCCAAAAGCCTTCAATGACACGATCTGCCTGACTAGAATCATAGAAGAAAATGAAATTCCACTTTGGATCAGCCTTGTAAAGCTCCAAAAAGAAAATACGAATAAATTCAGGCATTGACGGTTTGTTGGGGAATAATTGTTGCGGCCGGAATTCACAAAATTAAAATCCGGCCGCAGGGAAGAAAGAAAAAATACGCAGACCGTGCGGCAACATTTTTAGTCACCGCCAAAACTAAAGGTCTGAGTTTTTAAATCATTTGCCTTCCAACCAGTCTTTGCTACGAAACTTTTGGATGACAAGATAATTGGTCGCTTGGATACCGTGCTTTTTTTCCAGTTGAATCAAACGTCCTGACTGATGCCAGTTGTAAGTCATACCGGTCATGAAGTTACCAAAGACACAACTAATTTCCTCCAAAGGAACTGCAAGTCCCCAAGGATTATCATCTTCGGATGTCAGCGGCATTTCAAAATCATCCCAATTTCCGGAAGACAAATCCGACATAATGGAAGAATCGTCATAGACCCAGGCAACACACTTTTTATCTCGCAGTGCCTGTTTTGCAGCAGCGTTTCCGGTGAAAGCACTAATTTTCGCACCGTAACGTTCAGCTACTATTTTATTATAGAATGCCCCTTGCTTACCACAAACCGGCTTTCCGCGTAGATCTTCCCACGAGGTTAAACCTAAGGCTTTCGGAGACATAATATTTGTTCCGGAAGTGTAATAGTTCGGTTGGGTGATGCCAACAATTTTACGGCGGTCCACACGATCCGACATGGTTGCGATCATCATGTCGATTTTACCCTGCTCCAAGAACTGCATGCGGTTGGAGGACTGTACCGGAACCATTTCCAGTTTTACGCCCATTGCAGCAGCAACATCTTTGGCCATGTCAATTTCCATTCCAACCAGACCACCACTGGTATTGCGATAGCCCCAGGGTTTGTAATCGGCCTTTACACCTATGACAATTTTTCCCCGTTTCATTACTTTGTTCCATCTCTCGTTTGTGCATTGACCTGCACTAGCAACACTACCGAAGGTTAAGGCCGATGCTGCAACTGCCAGCAAAACGCCTTTGAATGTTTTTCCTAACCATGTACGCATAATTAACTCCTTAAATAAAAATTATAAATTGGTTTACTGAATTGCAAACCACTTAAACCGGACACAAACCGTTTGCATACGGAATCTCATGTGAGCAGACGACCAAATCATCTTTTTCGATCCAGCCTTTTCAAGGCCTGACTAAATTTAAATGATGGAAATCCCTACACATCGAAGATCCTCCGCAAACTTTATTGCGAAGGGAATGTGCTCTGAATAAATGCATCAAGCACATTTCGAGTCATATTTATATGATTTTTTAATACACCTGTCAAGAAGTAATTTTAATTTGGTGCAGCTTTACAATTTTTTCTTATTCAGAGTGGTTTTTTTAAATTCAAGGATTTATTTGCAGAAACAAAACAGAGGATATATTTAATTTTGAAATAAAAGGAGGGAAAATCCACAAGGCTGTCAATTATTGCGGCAATGCTTATGCTAAAAACAAAAAATCCCGCCAAAGATTGTAGAAATAAACTCCAGCGGGATTAATTAAATAAACAGATTCAGCTTATGCTTAATTTATTTTCTTTAAATCTGACTCTGTTGATTGACCAATCTCAATCATACGAGATTTTTTATCTTCAGGAACGATTCTTTCAAGACTAATAGTCAGCATACCATTAATCAAATCTGCTCCCTTAATTATCACATCATCAGAAAGAGTAAAACTTCGTGTGAATGCGCGCTTGGCAATTCCACGATGTAAATACTCGCCTTCTTCCTGATCCGGCTTTGAACGCACGGTCAAGACACCTTCTTTGAGTTCTGCTTCCAAATCCTCTTTTGAAAATCCGGCAACAGCCATCTCGATGGTGTAAAAGTTTTCTTCGTCCTTGCGGATATTGTAAGGTGGAAAACCGGTTGCGGATTCCGACCTTTCAACATCTCCGAAAAAACGATCAAACATTGAATCAAAGCCTACGGTAATTCCGAGAGCTCTTTCAAAATCTGATGGGGTGATTGACGAGTAACGTGCTAAATGTAACATAGTACCTCCTTTTAAAAGCAAGGTGTTTACAGAAATACCTCCAATCCATAGCACTGAACTTGGAGGTGGTTTATAGGGGTCACCACAATGGTCAACCCCAGACACGGTTTCTCAAACTTTAGAACAAAGTTAGAGAACCGAAATTTTAAAACTATTCAAGACAGATTAATCAATCTTTTTTTTAACTGACTCCAGCAAACCATTAAACGGCTAATTCCTCTTTGGAAACAGAAACAATCTTTTCAAAGAATATTTTTCCAGCGGAAACATTGGCTGTAACTTCCTGTCCGTCCTGTATTTCTCCGGACAAAATTGCTCTTGCTAATTCAGTTTCCAGTTTCTTTTGGATTGCTCGTTTTAGCGGACGTGCTCCATAAACCGGGTCATAACCAACTTCAGCCAGAAAATCAACTGCTTTGTCGGTCAAGCGCAAGGAAATGTTTTTCTCCTGCAAACGTTTTTTCAGGCGTTCGAGTTGAATTTTTATGATACTGCTCATGTGCTCCTGCAGCAACGGATGAAAAACCACTGTATCATCAACACGGTTTAAAAATTCGGGACGAAAATGCTGCCGCAGCTCCTGCAATACCAATTTCTTTTGATTTGCCTGATCAGAAGAATCGGAAATTCCGGCACCCATTTGATCAATCAAATTTTGACTGCCGATATTTGAAGTCATGATGACCAGTGTATTTTTAAAATCTACGGTACGTCCGTGTGAGTCCGTCAACCTGCCGTCATCCAGAATTTGCAGCAAAACATTGAAAACATCATAATGCGCCTTTTCAATTTCGTCGAAGAGCAAAACGCTGTAAGGTCTCCGCCGAACAGCCTCAGTGAGCTGTCCTCCTTCATCAAAACCAACATATCCGGGAGGAGCACCAATCAGTCTTGAAACAGAATGTTTTTCCATATATTCGGACATGTCAATGCGGATCATATTGTGTTCATCATCAAACAAATATTCTGCTAAAGCCCGTGCCAGTTCCGTTTTACCAACTCCTGTTGGCCCCAAAAAAATAAAACTGCCGAGTGGTCTGTTTGGATCATTGATTCCGGAACGTGCCCGGATAACTGCATCCGAGACTAGATTTATAGCTTCATCCTGCCCTACCACACGCTGATGCAGATGTTCCGGAAGACGAAGCAATTTTTCGCCTTCACCTTCAATCAGTTTTTGTACAGGGATTCCGGTCCAGTGAGCTACTATTTCGGCAATGTCCTCTGCGTCAACTTCTTCTTTGAGCAATTGATTAGTGGAATTTTCGTCAACAGTAAGAGCCGTTTCCTGCTGTTTTTCCAGTTCCGGAAGTACACCATATTCCAGGCGCGCGGCTTCCTCCAAATTATAATCCTGCCGTGCCCGTTCAATTTGCAGACGTACTTCTTCAATTTTCTGTTTTAATTCACTCAAATCCTGCAAGGCCGATTTTTCTTTTTCCCATTGCAAAGTCAATATATTAAAGTTGTGTTGCAGTTCAGCTAACTCCTTTGACAGTTTTTTAAGTCTGTTTTTAGATGCAGAATCCTTTTCCTTTTTCAGCGCTTCTTTTTCGATTTGAAGTTGCAGAATTCGACGTGACATTTCGTCCATTTCCGCAGGCATTGAATTGATTTCAACTCGTAATTTTGAGGCTGCTTCATCCATCAAATCAATTGCTTTGTCTGGAAGAAAGCGATCCGAAATATAACGTTGCGAAAGAGTCGCTGCGGCAATCAGCGCAACATCTTTGATACGAACACCGTGGTGAATTTCATAGCGCTCCTTCAATCCACGCAAAATTGAAATGGTGTCTTCAACTGTTGGCTGATCCACCAAAACCTGTTGAAAACGCCGTTCCAACGCAGGATCTTTTTCGATGTGTTTTCGGTATTCATCCAAAGTTGTTGCGCCGATGCAATGCAGTTCTCCTCGTGCGAGCATAGGCTTGAGCAAATTTCCGGCATCCATAGAGCCTTCCGTTTTGCCTGCTCCGACTACAGTGTGTAATTCATCAATAAACAAGACTATGTGACCATCTGCGTCAACAACTTCTTTGAGTACCGCTTTCAGACGCTCTTCAAATTCACCTCGATATTTTGCGCCCGCAATCAGTGCCCCCATATCAAGTGAAACCAGTTTTTTATTTTTTAGACTGTCCGGCACATCATTACGCGCAATTCGTTGAGCTAATCCTTCCGCAATCGCTGTTTTACCCACACCTGGTTCACCGATCAAAACCGGATTGTTTTTAGTTCTGCGAGAAAGTACCTGAATCACTCTGCGAATTTCGTCATCTCGACCAATCACCGGATCTAGTTTTCCGTCACGTGCCATTTGACTCAAGTCAGTTCCGTATTTTTCCAGCGCTTCATAAGTTTCTTCCGGATTTTGACTTGTTACCCTTTGCCCTCCACGGACAACATTGACAGTGTCCATTAAACGTTCACGGGTCACGCCCATCTCGTACAAAATCTTGCCGGCCGGTCCCTTATTTCCTTCTGCACTCAAGGCCAGTAAAAGATGCTCAACACTGATGTAATCATCCCCCATTTTTTTGGCTTCGTCTTCAGCTCCAACCAGTGCCTGATTCATTTCTCCACTAGTGTTCACACTGCCGACGGAACTGCCGCTGAGCGTCGGTAATGCTTTCAAAGCGGATTCCACAGCTTGTGTGAATTTTGATGAATCCAACTCCATTTTTTCGAATATTCTGGGAACCAAACCATTTTCCTGGAAGGCCAGGGCATTCAAAAGATGCAGTGTGGACAACTCAGAATTTTTTCGGCGTACTGCGTCGCTATGCGCATTTTCCAAGGCTGACAGCGATTTTTCTGTAAATTTTTGGGTGTCCATAAAACCTTTGTGTTTAAACTAAAACATCTTTAGCACTCACTATACTAGAGTGCTAACAAAAATTCAAGCAAAAAAGCACTTACAAGAAAATTCATTTTTTTACAGTTTTAAGTTTGGAAATAATATTTTTTTGTCGCAGGGTTTTAGACAAACAAAAACCAAAACAACAATAAAATTATAAAAATCAAAGGGGTGGAATCAAGAGCTAAAAAAGTATAAGTGAGGCAAAAAAATTATTTCAAAATATTATAAATATTTTATAATTCTTACTTGAAATCTGCTGGGGAAGTCTGTATCTTTTGTGGCTACGCCCCGGAGCGAATATGGAACAAATCCCAGGTCATGTTAGGCTCAGGATTATAATTCATGAATTCGTTTACGGATTCAAGTGGCGGAGCCACTCTCCGGGGTCCTTATATTACGAGCAACAAGCGTGCCCTGACACTTGCGCAACTATTTTGAGTAAATCCTGCCTTTATTATTTTCTGCTGAACTGTTACAATCATTAAGTTTTTGCTCTACTTCAAAGAATTTACAAGAATATTGAAAATCTTAGCTAGCATTCCTTTGCCGAATGGAATGTTGGGTTTTGTTGGGAGCATCATTATTTTCACTGACTAAGATGGCAAAGTTGTATTTTTACTATTCCGCAATGAATGCGGGAAAAACCACGACTCTTCTTCAGTCAGCATATAATTACCGTGAGCGTGGCATGAACACGCTTGTTCTCAAGCCGTCAATAGATGAGCGTCATATTGCGTCCAAAGTGCGCTCTCGAATTGGATTGGAAGCAGATGCTGTCAGTTTTAAGACAGAAGATGATTTGTTTGCATTAACTGAAAAAACAGACCAAAAAAGACCCTTGAGTTGCGTCTTGCTTGATGAAGCACAGTTTTTGACAAAAACTCAGGTATTTGCATTAGGAGAGGTTGTTGACAAATTGGGAATACCTGTGCTGGCCTTTGGGTTACGCACTGATTTTAAAGGAGAACTCTTTGACGGAAGTCTTCATTTATTGGCATGGGCAGACGAATTAGTTGAGATCAAGACGATCTGTCACTGTGGAAAAAAAGCGAACATGGTCTTACGCCTTGATCAAAATGGATCACCGCTAAAGTCCGGTGAGCAAATACAAATCGGTGGAAACGATAGCTACGTTTCCGTTTGCAGAAAACATTTTAAGTCAGCGGAAAGCACGAATCTTGAAGCATGAAATTTCCGAACTTCTAGGACTTTACAGAGCTGGTATTACTGATGCGAGGAATCGTTCGCAAGTAGATTGAACCACAATATCTAATAATCCATTTACCTAAACATAAATTGAAAAATGTTGCGATTGCTGGGGCAACCGGCGCTGTTGGCGGAGAATTCCTGAAATTGATGGAAGCCCGCGATTTTCCGATTAAAAATCTAAAACTGCTTGCTTCCGAACGTTCTGTCGGAAAGAAACTTGAATACTGCGGAGAGCAAATCACGGTTGAAGAACTGACCCCAAAATCATTTAAAGGAGTTGATTTAGCATTTTTTTCCGCAGGAAAAGGGCGAAGCAAAGAATTTGTGCATCATGCTGTGGATTCCGGAACGGTAGTGATTGATAACAGCAGTGCTTTCAGAATGGATCCGGATGTGCCACTGGTGGTTCCGGAAATCAACCCGCACATGGCTTTCAAACACAATGGTATTATCGCCAATCCAAATTGTTCAACCATCCAAATGGTAGTTGCGCTTTACCCTTTGCATAAAGCGGCAACAATCAACCGAGTAGTGGTTTCGACCTACCAATCCACTTCCGGAGCAGGAGCGAAAGGTATGAGCGAATTGCTCAAACAAACTAGCGCATGGGTCAACAACGAACCGATGGAAGTTTCAGTATTTCCTGCACAAATTGCTTTCAATCTCTTTCCACATGTAGATGTTTTTCTCGAAAACGGATATACAAGGGAAGAGATGAAAATGGTAAA
>JAESQU010000024.1 GCA_016764995.1 SAR324 cluster bacterium
CGGCACCTCAAGTCCAACCACATTTTCCATGGTCTGTTTTACCATTTCACAAAGTTCATCCGCCTCGTCTTTCAATGTATCAAAGACCAGTTCATCATGGACTGTCAGGATCATTCTGGAATGCATTTGTTTTTCACGGATACGTTGATCAACCGTAATCATGGCCAGCTTGATGATTTCTGCCGCGGAGCCCTGGATGGGAGTGTTGATCGCAGCCCCTTCAGCCATCCGTTTCAAGAGACCTTTGCCGTTGATGTCCGGAAGGTAACGTCTTCTTCCAAACAATGTTTCTGAAAAACCCTCCTTACGCGCCTGTTCCAGAAAGCGTTCCTGCAAAGCATGAATGGTGCTGTATTTTTCAAAGTAGCGTTCAATAAATTCTTTTGCTTCTACTTTGGAAGTTTTAGTGACAATTGAAAGCCGCTCCGCACCCATTCGATAAATCAGACCAAAATTAACTTCTTTAGCCCGGGAACGCATTTCACGGGTTACGTCCTCTTCAGCTACTTTGAAAATTGCTGAAGCCGTTACCGCGTGAATATCAAGGTTGCGGCGATATGCGTCCATGAAAGTTGGATCCTTAGAATAATGCGCTACAACGCGCAATTCGATTTGACTATAATCAGCTGAAACCAGGATATTTTCTTTTCCGGAAGAAATGAAGGCGCGGCGGATTCGACGACCCTCGCTGGAGCGGACCGGAATGTTTTGCAGGTTTGGATTTTCAGATGAAAGTCGCCCAGTCGCGGTTCCGGTTTGCCGGAAAGTCGAATGGATAAAGCCGCTTGCTGGATGAACGAAGGTCGGCAGTTGATCAACGTATGTGTTTTTAAGTTTGTTAATTGTACGGTAATCCAGAATGGTACGCGGCAATTCGTCTTCAGCAATTTTTTCCAATGATTCTTCGTCCGTTGACATACCGTTGCCCAACTTTATTTTTTTGGGTTTGACCTTGTAACGCTCATGCAGACGCAATTTTTCGTAGAGGATATTCTGTAACTCAATTACAGAATTTGGATTAAATTCTTCTCCTGCTAATTCAATAATTTTTTGACGTAATTCGGCTAAACGACCTTCAAATTCAAGCGCAATTTTTGCCATCACGTCAAGATCAAGACTCACACCGGCGAGTTCCAGTTTGGCCAAAGTTCCGGCCAGTGGGATTTCGATATTCCGGAAAGCACCTTCCATTCCGGTCTGTTTCAATTGCGCGGCAAGCAAGCGGTGCAGACGTAAAATGATTGAAGCATTTTCACAATGCAGAAGATATTCATCATCATTTTCGGCTTCATCGAACATGGAGAGCTGACTTACTTTTGGAGAATTTTCTTCAGATTCTACATCTTTTCTGCGTAAATTCAATTTGCGGCCAAGCAAATAATCCAAGTCATAGCGTCTTGCCAGAGGATCTGTCAAGTGTGCGGCAAGCATTACATCTGAGCCAATTTCATTTAACTCGATAGCAAGATTTTCGAATAACTGTACGGCTTTTTTCAAACCATGAAAAATCTTTGGATTTGCAGTAGATTCCAGCATTTTTTTGACTTCCGCAATCATTTCATTTTGCGCTGCCGTGGATTGACTCAAATCAAGATAAACACTCCGCTCCGGATTCGCACACAACGCGAGTCCCTCAAGTTTTAAATCCAACTGGTGATCGCCCTTGATATTCAGTGAAATAGCCAATTTCGCTCCTGCGGATAACTCCCGCAAATACTCACGAAACTGTTCCAGAGTTACAACTTTTTCAGACTTAATTTCCAGAACATTGCGTTCGCTTTCCAAATTTTGCAAAAACTCTGACTGCGGTTCTTGAACCGCGGAAGGTTCTGTTTTTTGTGGAGAAAATTTAGCTAAATCAGCTGATTTAGTTTCTCTTTTTTTCTGCAGACGATTGATTAGAGTATTGAATTCCAGTTCTTCCAGCAATGCAAACAATTCCGGATTATCATATAAATCAGTTTCTCCAAGATGAACAGCGTCAAGTTCTATCGGCAGCGGAACATGGCAATCAATTGTAGCAAGTTCCCTCGAGAGGAGCGCGCTCGCGTGTCCAATTTCTAATTTTTCTTTAAGACTTTTTCCGTTAATTTTTTCCAAATTTTCATAAACTGTTTCGATGTTGCCGTACTCCCCGATTAACTTCATGGCGGTTTTTTCGCCAACTCCACGGACTCCCGGAATGTTATCCGAAGCATCGCCCATCAGTCCCAGCATTTCAATTACTTGTTCCGGAGCGCAGCCGAATTTTTCACGTACTCCCGGAATTCCAATCCGCTCGTTTCGATGATTGAGCATGACGATTGTTTCTGTAATCAACTGCATAAAATCTTTGTCGCTGGTGACCATCACACCTTCGATTTTTGCTTCCTGGCAGAGCCGCATCAGTGTGCCCACAATGTCGTCCGCCTCAAATCCTGGTAAAATCAAATAAGGCAAATTAAGCGCCTCAACCAATTTTGGTAGATACGGCAGTTGCTCAACCAAATCTTCCGGCATTTTTTCGCGTGTGGCTTTGTAGTCCGGAAATCGTTTGTGGCGAAAAGTGGGCTCCGATGAATCCGAGGCAACTGCTAAATAATCCGGCTTATCTTCTTCAATAATCTTGATCAACTGCATTAAAAAAGTTCTTATTCCGCTGGTATTCAAACCTTTTGAATTTATCAGCGGAGTTCGGATCATGGCAAAATAACCGCGGTACAGCACTGCCATGGAATCAACTGCGAATAGTCTTGGCATAAACAAGTATTTAGAGGAATAATAGTATTAATCTGTAAGGCACAAAAACACCATAGCGGATGCACTACGCAAGGCAAAACATAATTTGCATAAAGGGTGCATCAATCAAAACGATTAATTTTGAAACCGGAAACCGCATTTTGCAACATCCCTTTTTTAGTATAATGTCTCGCATACGCTACCACATTCGCAACCTTTTTGTTGCAATTTTTTTGCTGACGCTGATAGGAATTTCCACACTCCAAGCCCAGACCGGTGAGTTGCGCCGACCAGGACAGGGTATTCGTAACTTGGGCATGGGGAATACCGGAATTGCGTTAAGTTTTGACGAAAACGCACTTTTTTACAACCCGGCAGGGCTGGCGAGTGTTGATTCAATTCTGGTTGGTTTTCCATTTTTAATGGAAGTTTCAGACGATTCGGTCGGTATTATCAAGGATATTTCGAAACTGAGCGGTGATTCAAAAACTGCGGACATAGTTGCTTTGCTGATGGGCAAGCGTGTACATTTTCGGAATTTAATTGATTTAAATGTAATAATGCCCTTTGGTGAATTGATGACTTTCGGTGTAGCCAGCGGTGTTGAGACACAGTTCGATTTGGGAGTTCGCAATCCGGTTTCTATTGAAATTGATTTTGGCTTTCGACTGGACAGAATTCAGAATATGGGATTTGCACTTCCGGTAGCGCGTGGTCGCTGGTTGCTTGGCGCAGGAATAGAAACTATTGAGCGCTGTGATATTCCCTTAACAACCGCCACTTTCGGTACCGTTCTGACTAGTTCCAACCTCAGCAGTTCTTTTGGAAGCTGCAAACTCACTGATCTTAAACGTGCGCAAACTTATAATTTTGGTTTTCAAAGACGACTTGAAACCGCTTCTGCCTTGAAAATGATCTGGGGTATGAGTGCATACAATGTTGGCGGTCTCAAATTCAAACGCTCCGACAATGAAACCAACCCGTCTGATCAAGAAATGGAATTGAGCACAGGTCTTTCCTGGCAACCTTCCTGGGGACCTGTACGAATGCTTTATGCGATTGATCTTCGTGACTTGACATTGAAACATGCTGATGACACCTATTGCCAGTCAAATAAAGGCACTGATTGCATCTGGAAGCGTCTCCACATAGGAGCTGAAATTGGGATTTTCCCCATTGACTCCGGAGCCAGTACAATCGCCTTACGGGCAGGATTCAATCAGGGTTATTTTACCTATGGATTTGAGCTGAATCCATTCATATTTTTTCGTGGACTAAATATCCAATATGCTGTTTACAAGACAGAAACAGGCAATAAAATTGGGGACCGTCCTGATAAACGAAGAGTATTTCAAATTAATTTCGGATTTTAACAATGGTAAAAAATCTTCTGAAAGTGCTGCAACCATATTTACATTGGAATATTATATTCGGGTTATTTATCGTCCTTTCCGCTTGTGGAGATTTGGTGAAA
>JAESQU010000025.1 GCA_016764995.1 SAR324 cluster bacterium
CAAAGCCAATCCGTATCAATTGACAGATATT
The DNA here is from genome assembly GCA_016764995.1 of SAR324 cluster bacterium. Classification (GTDB taxonomy): domain Bacteria; phylum SAR324; class SAR324; order SAR324; family NAC60-12; genus Arctic96AD-7. The sequence goes on from JAESQU010000025.1 coordinate 32, forward strand.
CCGGGAATCGGTTTTATTACCGCAGATGGGATTGCCCGCAATCTCGGATTTGATAAAAATTCTCCGCATCGTGCTGCCGCAGGATTGCTCTACATGCTCGATCAACAGGCACAAAATGGTCACACCTGTTTTCCGCGTCCTCCTTTGCTCGAAAAAACCACGCAGGAACTTGATATTGATTCGACAATGCTGGAGTCATCAATCGTGCAGTTGCTTGAAGATCGTTTGCTGAATAGTGAGAAAATCAAAGATGCAAGCGGTATTGAGCAAGAATTGATTTCCAGACCGCGTTTGTATTTAGCAGAACGGCGGATTGCGGAAAATATATATCGAATTCTTAACAGTGAAGCCTATACGAATTTTGAAGGAGAATTTTCTCTGATTGAAGAGCAGGAGAGAAAAGTTGGTTTGAAACTTGATCCAGTCCAAAAAGAGGCTGTGGAAGCGGCCTTGCAGCATAAAGTTCTAATTATCACCGGTGGTCCTGGAACCGGAAAAACAACCATTGTGCGCTTTATGCTTGGGCTGATGCGTCCCAGAATACCGTCAATCGGACTTGCTGCGCCTACCGGACGTGCCGCTAAACGCATTACTGAAACCACTGGTGCCGCTGCATCGACAATTCATCGTTTACTGGAAGCAAGCAACATGGGTTTTCAGCGTGACCGGGAAAATCCGCTGGACCAGGAATTGCTGATCCTTGATGAAACTTCAATGATCGATACCACGCTGATGGACCATTTTCTGGAGGCGGTTCCTTCAGCGTCCAGATTAATCCTCGTCGGTGATGTTGATCAGTTACCTTCGGTTGGAGCGGGAGCTGTTTTATTGGATTTGATCGAGTCCGGAACAATTCCTGTTGTGCGTCTCGATCACATTTTTCGTCAGGCGGCAGACAGTTTTATCACAGTCAATGCTCATAAAGTTCGTCGAGGTGAAGTCCCTGATTTTAGCCGCTTAATTCAGAAAGATAATGCCGAAAAAGAACTGCTGGATTTCTACTTTATCAAAGAATCAAATCCGGAAAAAATTGTTGAAAAAATTTTACTGATGAGTACCGAGCGGATTCCTCAGCGTTTCGAACTTGATCCAATGCTGGAAATTCAGGTGCTGACACCGATGCACCGTGGAGTTACCGGATCATTACATCTGAATCGGAAACTTCAGGAAAAAATGAATCCTGCAGGAATCAGTCTAGAACATCGTGAACAGTTGTTCCGGATCGGAGACAAAGTGATGCAGCAGCAAAATGATTATGAGAAGCAAGTTTTCAACGGCGATCTTGGACGAATTGTTAATTGTGATCCGAAAACCAAAGAACTGCATGTTCAATTTGAACAGGAAATTGTACATTATAAGGCAAAGGAGTTAGACCAATTATCTCTGGCTTATGCGATAACGGTTCACAAATCTCAGGGAAGCGAGTATGCGGCAGTGATTTTGCCGCTTACTACACATCATTACATGATGCTGCAGCGAAATTTACTCTACACGGCAATCACACGTGGGAAACAACTGGTTGTTTTGATCGGAACAGAATCTGCAATCAGAATGGCAGTTGAAAATGAAGGCACAATGAGACGTTTTACAGGACTCCAACAGCAATTGTCAGAGCTGGGTGCCGCTCCATTATTTTGAAATGAAAGCAAATTAATGACAAATATTCTTCTTCGAAAAAAAGTGAGGCTGATTTGTCTGACAAATATTTTATTTTTGTTTTTTCCATTTACTTCTTTCTGTTTTGCGGAAACGGGAGTAGAGCCAAGAAGTGTTGTTTTAGCCTCTCACCAGCCCTTAAGCGGACCGGCGCAAGAATATGCTGATATTGGCAAAAGCGCTCAGGCATATTTCAAATATGTCAATGATCAAGGTGGAGTGCACGGTCGTTTCATTGATTTGAAAATAGTTGATGATCAATTGAAACCGAAAATGGCTGCTCGAAAAATTGCGGAATTGACAGTAAAAAATAATATTTTCGCATTATTTAGCGGCATCGGCGGCAAAACTCATCACGCGGTTTATCCTTTGTTAAAACAGCAGGGAATGCCAAGTTTTTTTGTCGGCTCCAATCTTCCGGAATGGACACAGCCCATTCGCGCGAGTGTGTTCGGTTTTATGCCGACCGCGGATACTGAGGCGCGAGTTTTGGGAAAATATCTGACAGAAAATCATGCGGGTGCGGAACTGATAATCTGGTATGCGGAAAAACCCGTGTATGTGAGAGCGGTTAAAGCTTTGACTAATAAATTGTTTGGAGTTTCCGCAAAGTTGTTACCGGGAAAAACCGGAAGGTTGTCTGCAGAATGGGAGCTAATCATTGAGCGTCAACCTGATTTGCTGGTTGCTTTGGGAAATTTTAGTGATCTGATGGATTTATTAAAAGCATCTCCAAACATAAATTTTCCAGTTTTTACAGGACACGCTCTTGCGGACAGTAGACTACCAAAATGGCTGAACGACTCTGTATCAGCGCGTGTAAGAGTTTTGACTGCATATCCTCTGACAGTTGAAAATGATCATCCCGGCAATAAATTACATTTGCAAGTGCTTAACAGCTACGCCCCCAGCATGACTGCCAGTCGTTGGACTCTCTATGGCCATGCAGTTGCGGAATTGATGGTTGAAGTTTTGCGACGTTCCGGACGCGGATTGACCAGACAAAAAGCAATATTTGCGGCGGAAAATATAAATAACTGGCAGGGTAAATTCCTACCGCCAATCTCGCTTGATTCACGTAATCATCTCGTACTCACCTCTTTTCGTGTATCTCAAATATTACCTGGAAGGGTTAATCATCTGTCGGATTGGATAGACGGTCGATGAACAGAATTGCTTCTGGAGAGAGCCACATGGCGTCAGCATCATAGAAAGGGCGGTGAATGAATAAAACCTCCCAAAACGATATTGTCGCGGAGAAGGCCGATCTGGTAGATTTTCCTTTTTCTAAAAAAGCTGAAAGCACGGTCTCAGCTGCATTGGCCAACAATAAGGTTCTGGCGTTTCCGACAGAAACGTTTTATGGATTGGGTGGAAACGCGCTTTCAAACAATGTGGTTGAGCGAGTTTACAGCATCAAGCAGCGCTCCCGGAAAAAGCCGCTGCTTGTACTTTTAACTCCGGAATGGCTGCCTCGTCTTTGTTTGTGGAACGATTCGCGGATAAATGATTTGATGGCTGCGTTTTGGCCGGGGCCGTTGACCTTGATTTTAGCAGAAAATCCGCAACTGCCGAAACACCTCCGAAATGCTGATCAAACTTTGGCCGTGCGTTACAGCAGTTCTCCTGTCGCACAACGGTTAATTGAATTGGGGAATTGTCCGCTCATAGGAACTAGCGCCAACCTCGCCGGTATGCCGGAATGTTCTTCTGCAAATGCGGTTAGTGTTCAGTTGAAAAATCAGCTTGAGCTGATAATTGATGGAGGAGAATTGACGGAATTTCAGCCCTCGACTATCGTAAATTGTCAGTGCGAAACATTTGAAGTTTTGCGTCAAGGAGCAATTTCATTGACGGAACTGAATCAAATCTGTGAGGTGCGCTGATACTGATTTTTGCAGGATGTTTTCTTTTTCTTGATTAGTTTTTTGTGGGGGTCATTCTCGAAAATGAATGCATAAAACCCCGAGGAAAATTTTCTAAAACTGGTCAACATTCAAGCCTGAGTCAAATGATCCCGCTCAATGGGATAATTATAAAAATTCCCCCACGGCTCACATATTGCGTCGATACTGTCCACCGAGGTGGTATAGCTGCTGAGTGATTTGACCCAGCGAACAGACTTGCACCGCATCCATCAACACCTCAAAAAGATTACTGTTATTCAAAGCAGCATGACTAAGACGTTCCATCATGACGTCCTGTTCAGCGGCGTGGAATTGGTGGAACTTTGCCAAATCACGAATCTGCATAGACTTTTCTTCTTCGGTGGAACGCGCCAGTTCAATTTCAGTTTCCTCTTTGGGTGGATTCGGATTGAGAAAAGTGTTTACGCCCATGATCGGCAACTCTCCGGAATGCTTGAGTGTTTCATAATAGAGTGATTCCTCTTGAATTTTATTTCGCTGATACATCGTTTCCATCGCACCTAAAACTCCGCCGCGGTCTGAAATTCGTATAAATTCGGACAAGATCGCTTCTTCAACCAAATCAGTCATTTCCTCAATCAGAAAACTGCCCTGCAATGGATTCTGATTTGAGGCTTGTCCCAACTCTCGATTGATGATGAGTTGAATCGCCAGGGCACGTCGTACTGATTCTGTTGTAGGCGTGGTGATTGCTTCGTCGTAAGCGTTGGTGTGGAGTGAATTGCAATTATCGTAAATGGCGTACAGAGCCTGCAGAGTCGTCCGGATGTCATTGAAATCAATCTCCATGGCATGCTGTGATCTTCCGGATGTTTGAATATGATATTTCAGTTTTTGCGAACGTTCATTTGCACCGTACAAGTCACGCAGTGCCACGGCAAAAATCCGGCGCGCAACTCTGCCAATCACAGCATATTCCGGATCCATTCCGTTGCTGAAAAAGAAACTCAAATTACTCGCAAATTCGTCAATCGACAAACCGCGTGCCAAGTAGTATTCAATCAGGGTGAAACCGTTGGCCAGTGTGAAAGCGACTTGACTGATCGGATTTGCTCCGGCTTCTGCAATGTGGTATCCGGAAATGCTGACTGAATAAAAATTGCGGATATCATTTGCGGTGAAGAATTCCTGCATGTCGCCCATCATTCGGAGGGCAAAATTAGTTGAAAAAATACAGGTGTTCTGTGCCTGATCTTCCTTCAAAATATCAGCTTGAACGGTTCCGCGGATATTATTCAAAACAGCGGATTTAATCGTTGCGTAAGTTTCCGCGTCCACAAAATGTTTTCCGGACATTCCCAGTAGATCCAATCCGAATCCATCGTGATTATCCGGACGTTTCATTCGATACTCCGGAGCCGGAAGTCCTTGTTTTTTAAAGCGTTTACGGAGTGTTTTCCGCGCCTCTTCCAAAAGTCCGTTTTCTCGCAAATGTTTTTCAATTTGTTGATCCACGGCCGCATTCATGAAAAAAGCCAGTATGACCGGCGCGGGTCCGTTGATGGTCATCGAAACGGAAGTGTTCGGTGTTAGTAAATCGAATCCGGAATAAAGCCTTTTTGCGTCATCAACAGTACAAATCGAAACTCCGGCATTGCCGATCTTTCCGTAAATGTCCGGACGTGGATGCGGATTCGCACCGTAAAGCGTAACCGAGTCAAACGCGGTGCTCAGGCGTGTTGCGGGCTGTCCTTGCGCCAGCAAATGAAAGCGCTGATTTGTACGTTCCGCGATTCCTTCTCCGGCAAACATGCGGGTCGGATCTTCGCCTTCACGCTTAAACGGAAAAACTCCGGCAGTGAAAGGAAAACTTCCGGGAAAATTTTCCAAACCCAACCAGTTTGTTATTTCACCCCAGTCGTTAAATTTCGGAGTGGAAATTTTTGGAATTTTGAGTCCGGAAAGACTGATGCTGTGATTTGAAATTTCAAGCGCTTTACCGCGTACATCAAAGCTAAAATTATCGTCCAGATATGCTTTTCGATTTCCGTGAAATTCATTCAGTTGTTGACGCAGGGATTCCGGAAGTTTGTTAAGTTTTTCGTTATAAAGTTCGGCAATCGGCCGCAACGTTTCCGCAATTTCTGTCGAAAGCAACTCGGCGACACCGCTGACATCCCCGTTCATTTGTTGTATTGTACCGTACAGTTGCCCGCATTCCGCCGCGAGGACGGAGTTATTTCGGACTTCTTTTTTGTAGTTACGGACGCTGGCTGCGATTTGCCGCAAATATTCTTTGCGGTCCGCTGGAATCAACTCCGTCATTTTGGAAACAGCAAATTCAGCATCGTGATTTCGTGTCCACGTCAACGATTTTTTCTCAATCAATATTTCAATCAATTGATGATAAAACCAAGTGGTGCCGCTGTCGTTGAAACGGTTTGCGACTACACCAAAAACCGGAATTGTTTCCGGATCGGATTCGAACTCAAGGTGACTGCGCCAATATTGTTTACGTACTGAGAGCAGTGCATCCTCCGCTCCTGGTTTGTCGAATTTGTTGATCACAATACAGTCAGCAAAATCAATCATATCAATCTTTTCCAGTTGAGTTGCCGCTCCAAATTCCGGTGTCATTACGTAAACGCTCAAATCAACAAAGTCGGAAATTTCAGAATCGCTTTGTCCGATGCCCGCAGTTTCCACCAAAATTAAATCAAAACCGGATATTTTCAGCAAACGCACTGTTTCGCCCAAGGCAGCGGTAGTTGCCAAATGCGAACGTCGAGTAGCCAGTGAGCGCATGAAAACGCGTGAGTCCTGGATGGCATTCATACGCATCCTGTCGCCAAGCAACGCTCCGCCGGTTTTTCGTTTGGAGGGGTCAACTGAAACGATCGCAATCCGCTTCTCCGTAAATTCTTCCAGAAAACTCCGCACCAGTTCATCCATGAGACACGACTTGCCCGCGCCTCCGGTTCCAGTCAAACCGATAACCGGAACATCTGCAATGGGATGTTGCGCCAAAACATTGTTTGCGACTTCCGGACTTTCAGTATTTTGCTCAATCCAAGTCAAACTATTTGCAATCCGCTGGACATTGTCTGGAGAAAGGTTTTCAAGTTCCGGTTTAAAATTTTCAGCCAAAACCGGAAAATCAGCACGTTCGAGCATATCGGCAATCATGCCCACCAAACCAAGTTCCCGCCCGTCTTCCGGCGAGTAAACACGCTCAACTCCATATTCCATCAATTCCTTAATCTCTGAAGGAATAATCACGCCGCCGCCGCCTGCAAAAACTTTAATATGTCCGGCTCCCTTTTCACGGAGCAAGTCCACCATGTAACGGAAATATTCCATGTGTCCGCCTTGATAAGAACTGACCGCAATACCCTGCGCGTCTTCCTGAATGGCGACATTGACGATTTCCTCAACACCTCGATCATGGCCGAGGTGAATCACTTCTGCGCCCAGCGACTGCATGATTCGGCGCATGATGTTGATTGCGGCATCGTGTCCGTCAAACAAACTTGTTGCGGTGACAAAACGAACATGATTTTGGAGGGTGATTGTTTGATTTCTTGGTTGGGGAGAGTTCATTTTCTTATCTGCCAATGATTTCGTTTAATCCTTCAATAACCATATCAAGTTCTTCAGGTAAGGCCGTGCCAATTTTTTTCGTGAGTCTTTGCACTGAAAATGTGCGAATCTGACTGATTTTTACCCAGGATTTTTTTGGGAGTTTAGTACTGTTCAATTCCAAAGTCAAAGGAAAACCGGCACGTTGTAATTTGCTGGTCAACGCAACTGCAATGACAGTTCTTGAACGCTCATTAAAAACATCTTGACTTAGTATCAAAACCGGACGCAATCCGGATTGTTCATGTCCCTGAGTTGGATTTAAGTCTGCCCAAAAAATATCTCCACGTGAAGCACGAATTAATATTCTGGCCATGATTCTAACTCAACTTGCATCCCTTCTTCCACAATTTCCTGTTCAAAACCTGAGTCCAGTTTTGCACACTCTCGTGCAAGACGACTACGTTCCATGCTTGCCAATTTGTCTGCGACGGCTTCTTGAATCGCTTTGCTGCGATTCGTGAAAATATTTGTTTTGACTAAATAATCCAGCCTTTTCAGCAGATTTTGATCAATTGTGATGGCTACTTTTGCGACGCTCATTTTTCTCCTTTAGTATTGCAATACGTCATACTATCATAATTATTGTATTGACGCAAAGAAATTTGCCTCTTCAGAACAATGACGACTGAAGGTTAAATTAATTGAACTTCATCATAACTTCCCTGGTAAGCCCCAACGTTTCACCACCTTCAAGAATTTGCTCCCAAGTGGCATCATCAATTGGAATCCCTTGGGACAAGCGTTCTTTTTTGGAAATACGTTCCGGATCTCCGGCGACCAAAACTGGTTCATCCGAATTGACTGGCGGAGATGCTTTGGCGTGTGCGACTATTGCTTCAACTTCATGCTGCATCCAGGACACATCCACTAATCTGGCAGGATCAATTACGAGGGTGAACATGTTGTTGATGATACTGTTTTGGCGTGGGTGTTCAGGCTGAATGGTTCCGCCGCCGCTGAGCATTCCACCAAGCAATTCGGAAAACAAAGCCAGTCCGTAACCTTTGTATTCACCAAGTGGAGTCAGTGCGCCGAGCGGTGGGTTGTCGTTTCGTTCCGGAAAGCAGTAACCCGCCATCACACCGGGATCGTTGCTGGGCTGTCCTTTGTGGTCGATAACCAAGCCATCTTTAAGGGTTTCGCCTTTGTTAAAAGCAACCCGTGCTTTTCCGAGTGCGATGCGGCTGGTTGCCATGTCAAGTAAAACCGGGGGTTGTTTTTCGGTTCCGGGCATGGCGAGGCAAATCGGATTTGTTGAGAAACGGGCGTCTGAACCACGAAAAGGCGCGACCAGCGGTGGATGATCGGTTACGTTCACAAAATGCAGTGAAACCATTCCGGCGGCAATGCTCTGTTCTCCGTAGGTCCCGATGCGTCCGAGGTGGTGTGTGTTCCGGAGAGTCATCAAAACTAATCCGGATTCGCGGCATTTCTCAATAGCCTGTTCCATGGCCATTTTACCAACGGACTGCCCGTAACCGCGTTGACCGTCAAACATGAGAATTGATCCGTCGCTCTTGAAAAGTTCCGGTTTTTGGTTGGGCTTCAGCAAATCCGCCTGCAGCATCCGTATATAAAACGGAAGCATCCCGACTCCATGACTGTCGTGCCCTGCTAAATTGGCACGAACCAGATGGTCGGCCACAACCTGCGCTTCTTCGTTGCTGCTACCGCCTTTTGTGAGGATGGCCGAGACTAATTTTTTAAGTGGTTCTGCTTGAATTAGCATTTCTTGCATGAAGTTACACTATGTAGAAAATTAGACAATAAAGCTAACATCAGCCAAATAATTATAATTTAACAAAAAGCCTGAATTCCGGTTTGCGCACGTCCAAGAATCAATGCGTGAACGTCATGGGTGCCTTCATAAGTATTAACTGTTTCCAGATTCATCACATGACGGATGACATGAAATTCATCCGAGATTCCGTTTCCACCGTGCATGTCACGTGAAGTGCGTGCTATGTCTAAAGCTTTTCCGCAGTTGTTACGTTTCATCAAAGAAACCAATTCCGGCGCGCATTTGCCTTCATCCATCAAACGTCCCATTTGCAAAACTCCCTGCAGACCCAAAGTTATTTCTGTTTGCATGTCGGCCAGTTTTTTTTGTATTAACTGGTTTGCCGCCAGAGGACGTCCAAACTGAATCCTGTCCAGAGTGTATTGACGAGCCTGCATCCAGCAAAATTCCGCGGCACCAAGCGTTCCCCAGGCAATTCCGAAACGCGCCCGGTTCAAACAGCCGAACGGGCCTTTGAGTCCGGAAACATTAGGAAATTCGTTTTCATCCGGCACAAAGACATTGTCCATTACAATTTCACCGGTAATCGAAGTGCGCAGTGACATTTTTCCCACGATTTTTGGCGTGCTGAGTCCCTGCATGCCTTTTTCCAAAATATAACCGCGAATGATGCCTTCATCATTTTTGGCCCAAATTACAAAAACATCCGCAATCGGTGAGTTTGTGATCCACATTTTATTTCCGGTCAGTTGAAATCCGCCATCAACTTTCCGGGCACGTGTTTCCATACTTCCCGGATCAGAACCGTGATTGGGTTCGGTTAAACCAAAACAGCCGATCCATTCGGCGCTTGCAAGTTTAGGTAGGTATTTTTTGCGCTGATTTTCGCTGCCATATGCATAAATTGGATACATCACCAAACTGGACTGCACACTCATGGCAGAACGGTATCCGGAATCCACACGCTCCACTTCACGGGCAATTAAGCCGTAAGAAACATAACTTGCTCCAACTCCTCCATATTCTTCAGGTATGGTTGAACCTAAAAATCCGAAATCTCCGAATTCGTTCATGATCTCACGGTCAAAAACCTCATTGCGGTTTGCTTCCAAGACTCTGGGCATTAATTTGTCCTGACTAAAGTCGCGGGCTGTGTCTCTGATTAAACGTTCTTCTTCATTAAGTTGTTCATTAAACAACATTGGGTCAGCCCAAGCAAAGGCTGCGCGGTGATTTGTTTTTGTCATCTGAAAAACCTGTAAATAAAATGAAACTAAAAGGTGCTATTTTAGTATGTAAAAGCGGATAGTTGCAATTTCAATCTGAAATGCTGAGCTGTTTGTGCTAATATATACTGCAATAAAACAGCAAAATTATTTTTACTAATTTCGGAAAATTCTTTGCTTTGAAGGATTTCCACTGAACTCACATAAGCTCAATGCAACAACGTCGAAAAAGCACTTCCGGGCCACATGGACCCGCTCTTGATTTAGATTTTCGTGAACGTCTTGGCGCACTCAAAAATTTACCCGAATTTTTCAGTCTTATTTGGAGTTGTGACCGCTGGTTAGCAGCAATGAATATCCTGCTGCGTGTACTCCGCGCTTCATTGCCACTCACGATGCTTTATGTTGGTAAACTTATCATCGATGAAATTGTCCGGATTTCAGTCGTGTCCGGTGAAAACGCGGTTGAAAATTCGGAGATGTCGTTTTTGCTGACTTTAGTTTTGGTCGAACTCGGACTGGCGGTATTTTCAGATTTGTTGGGACGTGGAATTGCTTTGGTTGATAGTTTGCTCGGCGATTTGGTTTCACACGAAATTTCTTTACGCTTGATGAATCAAGCATCACGGCTCGATTTGGAATGTTTCGAAGATGCTGATTTTTATGATAAACTTGAACGCGCCCGCCGTCAAGCGTCCAGCCGTATTTTATTGATGTCACAGGCATTGACACAACTTCAGGACGCAATCACCGTATTATTTTTAGCAGCGGCACTTATCACTTTCAATGCCTGGCTTTTGCTGTTGCTGGCCATAACTCTGATACCAGCTTTTTTGGGAGAAACGCATTTCAACAGTCAAAGTTACTCTTTGATGTACGGCTGGACGGAGGAACGCCGTGAACTGGATTATTTACGATTTGCGGGTGCAAGTGATGAAACGGCAAAGGAAGTTAAGATATTTGGACTTTCAAATTTTTTTGGGGAGCGCTACCGAAAGTTAGCAGGAGAATATTACCAAGTAAACCGAAATCTTGCTGTTCGACGTGCTTCATGGGGCGGATTGCTTTCAATGCTTGGCAGTTTAGGATATTACACGGCTTATGTAGTAATTATTTTTCGTACGGTAAACGGAGACTTGACGCTGGGCGATTTGATCTTTCTGTCCGGTTCATTTTTGCGTTTACGTTCCTTGATGGAATCAATCTTGATCCGTTTTTCCAGTATTGCCGATAGCGCGCTTTATTTACGCGATCTCTTTGATTTTCTTGAAATGGAACCAAAAATAAAATCTAAGGCTAAGGCCCTGCCTTTTCCGGAAACGATTAGTGAAGGTTTTACTTTTGAGAAAGTGAGTTTCCGTTATCCGCAAATGGAAAAATGGGTATTGAGTGATATTTCTTTCACTTTACATCCTGGCGAAAAACTGGCTCTGGTTGGTGAAAATGGAGCAGGCAAGACCACACTTGTAAAACTGCTGACGCGGCTCTATGATCCCGACGAGGGCAGAATATTGCTTGAGGGTCATGATTTACGTGAATATGATCTGGATGGCTTGCGTGACGCGGTCGGTGTTATTTTTCAGGATTATGTTAAATATCACCTGACGGCTACAGAGAACATTGCGGTTGGACGCATTGAAGAACGTTTCAATGAGACTCGGATCAAAGAAGCCGCGCATCGTAGTTTAGCTGATACAGTCATAGAAAAGCTGCCGGACGGTTATCAGCAAATGATCGGACGTTGGTTCAAACAAGGTACAAATTTATCCGGAGGAGAATGGCAAAAAATCGCAATTGCACGGGCCTATATGCGTGACGCGCAATTGTTGATTTTGGATGAACCCACGGCAGCTTTGGACGCGCGAGCTGAACACGAAGTCTTCAGGCGTTTTGTTGAATTAACCCATGACAAGTGCGCGGTTTTGATTTCTCATCGTTTCTCCACTGTACGCATGGCCGACAGAATTGTAGTTTTACATGAAGGAAAGTTGTTGGAACACGGAACGCATGAAGAATTATTAGCTTCCGGCGGACAGTACTCAGAGTTGTTTCAAATGCAAGCTGCCGGATATCGTTAAGGAATGGATGGTGTGATTTGCTGTATTATCAGAGTAATAACTGACTTTTTTCTGAACAATTCATAATATGCCGGACATGTCTTGAGGCTTCGCGGATTTTTTGAAAAGGGCGTTGCAGTGCCCGCGAAAGTCTACGGGTGGTGAACAGCACCCTCATTTTTTTTGCAGAAAGTACTTTAAAATCCAGCATGGGGAATTCATGTTTTAGATTTATCAAAAAACGACGCATTCCCGTCTGTCCGTGATTATATGCGGCTGCTGCCAGGATAACCCTTACTTCCGCAGACAGCTCAAATATATCTTTTTTTGAACGCCATTTGTAGCGGTAATAGTTTGTGAAGAGCAGTGTGGAAACTAGCACATTTGTTTCAATGTTATAGGTGCTCGCGGGTGATATTGCATATTGATCTGCCAGCATCTGTGTAAAAACTTTGTGCATATGGGCATAACGTTTGGAAAGAATTCGACCACGTCTAATTTTTCTGCTGAGAAACCAAAGCAAGCTGATGTTTTTTCCATAAGCCTGACCATCTTTGACCAGTTCTTTGCCGACTTTCCGCATGAAAGCAGAGTTAATTCGTGTGAATTCAATATTTTCCGGAATAGGTAAAATTTTAGGTAACTCAATATTGTAACCGAGGTTTTGTAGCCAAATTTGGATTTGAGGGTCTGTATAAACTTGATTCAGATGAAATGCTGTCCTCTGTAATAATGCTTCTTTTTTCAAAGAATTCCGTAAACGCCGTACTTCACGTAACGCAATGGTGGTGAGTTGACCAATTCCTTTTGCGCCCGTTGCGCTGTTTGCCATGAAGTCAAATTTTGATTCTTGAAAAAACAAACAAAAAAGGGCAGGGTATGGTACTTCAAAAAAATGTGCCGCAGCTTGAATTGAAATTAAAACACGGAACAGATGTTCCTCTGAAAATCCGTATGCCTCAATTGATGAAAATTTCTTAAGCGCCTCGCGAAACCAGCGGCTGTCAACGAAATAGTCTGCCAGACCTTCTAAATCTCTTTGAGATACCAATCGTCCTGTTCCGCGATTGAAACGCATTCTGCTGATTGATTCGTACTGCATAACGGTCAAGAAAATTCTGCGCATACTTGCATTGAAGTGTTTATACTTCTTCTTGTCCAAGTAAGATTTATGATTTTTTCTTGCGCTCTGCAATAATTGAATAGAGCTCATATTTTTAGTAAGTTGCCGAATAGCTAAAGGCTTGCCTGTTATTGTAGGAGAATCGAGGCCAACCATTTTGTCTGAAATAGATGGTAAAACCTCCCGTTTCATTTCCATAGGAAGGTAATAATTAGGAAAATACGGAGGTGGAGTTTTTTCGGGTAGAGTCAGTAAAAGGATAAGGAAAAAAATATATACTGCCGGCAACATTACAGGATGCCTCAATGCAGTCAAAACCAGCATTAATTGTTGATAACGCTCGTTCTTACGTGTATGTGCAGCAAATCTTAAAAATTTGTATTTCACAGTTTTTTAAGATAATTAAGTCAAAGATTCAAAAACAATGATTCACCTTGTAACAGTAACAACGTTCAGGTTAAAACGAATTGAAAGATATGCTTCATTTAACCGACTGTTAATTGATTCAAAAATTGAATAGTCAATTTCTAGACGAGACCGTTTTTAATTTTTTTGCATTTTAGTTATAAAACACGTCGGAATCAAGTCAATCACAAAATCGAAACCTTAATCAATAAAGGACTTCTTGAATAATTCGCAAAA
>JAESQU010000002.1 GCA_016764995.1 SAR324 cluster bacterium
AAAAAAATCACGGGAAGGGCAAGAGAAGGCATGGGCAGTTTGCGTATTGAATTGGAAAATGACGCAGACCAAAAAAGCGTCTTTGACGATGTGAAATCCGCAGTGGAGCGCATGACCATTCTTCCGGATGAAGCAGATGATCCGCAAGTTCAGTTGCCGCGAATCCGGAGGGAAGTGCTGAATATAGCGCTCTACGGCGATGCCCCGGCGCGTTCTTTGATTCAATTGGCGCAAATGGTTCGGGATTCTTTATTGACTCATCCGGACGTCACACAAGTTGATGTGGAACAGCCTAGAGGTTTTGAAATTACACTTGAAATTTCTAACACAACTTTGCAGCAGCATGCACTGACATTGGATAAAATTTCCGCAATAATTCGTCAAGCCACGCTTGATCTTCCCGGAGGAAAAATTCAAACGGTTGGTGGAGATTTGTTAATCCGTACCAAAGAACGCCGCTATACGGCAGCAGAATACGCGGACATTCCTTTGCTGACTACCGACCAGGGAATTCTGCGGCTTGGAGACATTGCTCAGATCACAGACGGTTTTGAAGAGTCCGATGTTCGTTCCCGTTATAACGGCAAACCCTCAGAACGGGTTCTTGTCTATCGTGTCGGCAAGCAAACACCGAGTGACGTTTCAAAAGCGGTGCGTTCAAAACTGAAGGAGTTGGAGGGACAGCTTCCCTCCAGTGTCAAAATGCAAATTGTAAATGATTCTTCATTGATTTTACAGGATCGAATTGATTTGTTGATGCGTAATCTTTGGCTTGGACTCGGTTTGGTCTTTTTAACCTTAGCACTGTTTCTGCGGATTGATTTATCGTTTTGGATTATGATGGGCATACCATTGAGTTTCGCGGGAGCGATGATCGCCATGCCTGTGATGGATGCGAGCATCAACATGATTTCACTGTTCGCCTTTATTTTGGTTTTGGGAATAGTAGTGGATGACGCGATTGTAGTAGGAGAAAATATCTATGCGCATCAGGAAATGGACAAATCTTCGCTGAGTGCCGCAGTTGATGGAACAATTGAAATTGGCCCGCCTGTGCTGATTACGATTCTGACCACCATCGCGGCATTTATTCCGATTTATTTTATTCCGGGAGTGACGGGAAATATATTTAGAAATATTCCGAATGTGCTGATTGTGGTTTTGTTGTTTTCTCTGGTGGAAGCCATGTTCATTCTTCCCGGACACCTTTCCCATGTGAATCGGGTGATTAACTGGATTCTAGCTCCATTAGGAAAAATATTAGAAAAACCACGTCACTTTTTCAGCAGCGGACTTGTGTGGTTTTCAAACAAGCCCTACCGCAAAATTCTGGAAAAAGGCATAACTTACCGTTACACAATCCTGGCGCTGGGTTTCTTTTTCATGCTGCTTTGTGTGGGATTAGTTGTCGGCGGACACATGCGTTTCACCTTCTTTCCAAAAATTGACCGTGATACAATTGCCGTAACTGCAAGAATGCCCTTCGGCACACCAGCCTCCGTCAGTCGTGAAATAGAAGAAAAAATGTTACGCTCTGCTGATACCTTGCTCCGTGAATATGAAGCTGAAGTGGGACACCCTGTACATGATGGAATTTACAGCACAGTCGGGCGTGGCGGCGGACACAAAACTTCTGTTCGTGTCTTTCTCAAACCCTTGAATGAACGCGGTTTTGCCTCCGTTGAATTTTCCCGAAGATGGCGAAAGAGCATGGGTGAAGTTCCCGGAATTGAAGCGCTTAATGTCCGTGCCCGCCATTCGATGGGTTCGGAATATGACATTGATGTTCAACTCAGTCATCCGGATACACAAAAACTTCTGCAAGTTGTCGAACAATTCAAAGAAAAATTGGGGGAATATCCGGGCGTCAGCAACATCGAAGACAGCACGGAAGATGGAAAACGCGAAGTTCAACTGCGCCTCAGTCCTGCTGGACGCACTCTTGGTTTGAGTACACAGGAATTGACTAAGCAAGTACGCGCCGCTTTTCAGGGAGTGGAAGTTTTTAAACTTTTGCGCAGCGGCGATGAAATCAGCGTCAAACTTCGTTTGCCATTTGAGCAGCGCCGATACTTGCGTGACTTGGAAGATTTGGTCATTTTAGCGCCCGGAGGTGAACGCTTGCCTTTAGGTCAGGTTGCGGACTTGAAATACGGCAAATCGTACAGCTCCATCCGACGTGTGGATGGCCGACGAGTTGTCAGCGTAAGGGCGCTGGTTGATTCAGGAATCTCAAACACCGGTGAAATTGTACTCTCTCTCAAAGAAGAATTGCTTCCGGAAATCGTGAGACAAAACACTCAACTGTATTATTCTTTTAAAGGTGCGGATCATGCCCAAACCAACACCATGGCCGGAGTTAAGGAAGGTGGAATAGTTGCGTTGTTATTGATTTACTGCTTGCTGGCACTGCAATTCCGCAGCTATTTTCAGCCAATCATTATTATGACTGCAATTCCGTTTGGCATGGTGGGGGCAGTACTCGGACATCTGTTAATGGGTTTCAACCTGAGCATTATCAGTGTTTTGGGGATGGTGGCGCTGACGGGGATTGTGGTCAATGACTCACTTATTCTAGTGGATTTCATCAACCGTGGACGTGATTCAGGAATACCTGTTCGGAAAGCAGTTGTGGATGCTGGTATTCGTCGGTTTCGTCCAATTTTACTGTCGACACTCACGACTTTTTTCGGTTTGCTGCCCATGATTTTTGAACAGTCACTGCAGGCGCGATTTCTGATTCCAATGGCAATCAGCCTGGCATTTGGAGTGTTGTTTTCAACCTTCGTTATCCTCGTTTTGATTCCAACGCTTTACATGATTTTGGAAGACTTCAAAGGACTTGTGCGGAGGGAACCACAACAAATTAAAACAGAACCAAAATCGGTCTGACTTCAAACCTGATCAAGACAGGAGTTGTTCCCGCCTCAATCATTGGTAGGAAATATGCCTGCAGAGATTTATTGGGGTAGAGAAGTTGCCAGGAAGGCAGCATGAATTATACAATGAAAAACAAACTAAAGTACACCTTAACTCATGAGAAAAACTGTCCTTGACTT
>JAESQU010000026.1 GCA_016764995.1 SAR324 cluster bacterium
GAAACATTTAAACGGATGTACGAAGATGGTTTGATTTTCCGTGGCCCACGGATTGTCAATTGGGATCCGAGCCTGAAAACCAATGTTTCAGATGATGAGGTGGAACGCAAAGATACTAATTCCCCGTTTTTCACCTTTCAATATGGACCATTTCAGATCGGCACGGTACGTCCGGAAACAAAATTCGGTGACAAATATGTTGTCATGCATCCGGAAGATCGCCGCTACAAACAGTACAAACACGGTGAGACGTTTGAATGCGAGTGGATCAATGGAAAGATTACCGCCACTATTATCAAGGATGATGTGGTTGATCCGGAATTCGGAACAGGCGTGATGACAATTACGCCCTGGCACGATCATGTGGATTTTGGAATTGCTGAAAGGCATGGTCTGGAGAAAGAACCGATTATTGATTTTGACGGAAATTTGCTGTCGATCGCCAATGAATTTTCAGGGATGCCGATTGAGGTGGCACGTCCGCAAATTGTGGAAAAGCTGAAGGCCAAAGGTTTGCTGGTAAAAACTGATACGGATTATACGCACAGCAAAGCTTTCAACAGCCGCGGCGGCGGCGCGATTGAACCACAAATCCGCGAGCAGTGGTTTATCGATGTGAACAAACCCGCAGTTGAATGGAAAGGAAAAAAGCAAAGTCTCAAAGACGTTATGATCGACGTAGTACGTTCCGGAGATATTAGTTTGGTTCCGGAACGTTTCGATTCTACATATTTTTACTGGATTGAAAATTTGCAGGACTGGTGTATTTCACGTCAAATTTGGTGGGGACACCGCATTCCGGTTTATTACCGTGAATCTGAAACAAAGGTTAGTCTGCAGCACCTTGAAGTCGTGGACGGTTGGGAACAGGATCCGGACACCCTTGACACCTGGTTTTCATCCGCACTTTGGACATGGAGCACACTGGTTGATCCGGAAGCGGCAGCCGATTTTACATTGTCGCTGGAAGAAATACTTGAGAGCAGTCCGGATTTTCAAAAATTTCATCCAACGAATATTATGGAAACAGGCTATGACATCCTGTTTTTCTGGGTTGCGCGTATGATTTTGATGACGACGTATATGCTGCAGGATGTGCCTTTTAAAACCGTGTATCTGCACGGGCTCATCCGTACACGTGACGGTAAAAAGATGTCAAAATCTGAACCAAAAACGGTGATTGATCCCTTGGTCAGTATTAAAGAATATGGCGCGGATGCCTTGAGGATTGCCTTGATTTTAGGAACAGGGCCCGGACAGGATTTACGGCTTTATCCGGAAAAAATGGAAAGTAGCCGTCGGTTTGCCAATAAAATCTGGAATGCCGGCAGATACATTTTAATGACAATTCCGGAAAACACTCCACTCTCTCCACCACAAAATGTGAAGTCGGAACTTGCGAAGTGGCTGCTGCACGGATTGAATGATTTGATTCGAGGCACTCAATCCGGACTGGAGGCGCATCGTTTGTCGGATGTCGTGGACAATTTAAAAAGTTTCTTCTGGGGCGATTTTTGTGACTGGTATCTCGAAATGGACAAAAAACCGGAACGTACTGAAGAAGATAATCAGGTTCTGGCTTATGGATTTACAACTCTGATAAAGTTGCTTCATCCGTATGTACCATTTGTCACGGAAGCACTCTGGGGGCAATTTAAGCAATCCGAAATGCTGGTCGTCAGCGAGTGGCCTCAACCACAGCCTTATCAGTTTTCGGATGCTCACGGTCGTATTGAAATCATCAAAGAAAGCATTTCCCAAATCCGGGCCCTTCGTGAGAAAGCAAAAATCGGTCTTGATAAAAAAGTTGCCGCGACACTTGATTCCGCAAAACATGCCGAACTTTTCCGTGAACATCATGAATTGATAATCCGACTCGCACGTTTGAGTGAACTTAACATCAGCGAAAAAAGTCCGGAAGCTGTCAGCGACATCCTCAGCGCGTATTTTCAGGATACGCTGGCCAGTATTGAAGCCGCTGCACTGGACTGGAAAAAAGAAATCGAGGCGCTGCAAAAGAAACTTAAAACGGAATCTGGATTTGTCGAAAAAAGCCGCAACAAACTCGACAATCCAGGTTTCCTAAAACAAGCTCCTGAAAAGATTGTGTCAGAATTGCAGGATAAAGTCAGTGCCACCGAAAAAACATTGGAAGCCCTGAATCAGCAAATTCTGGAATTGGAAAAACTCGCGAGTTGATTTCTTTGGTTTTTGGATTTTAGTTATAAATTTTAGCCGCTAAGGACGTTAAGAAACACCAAGATATTTACAGGGCGTTCTTGTGTAAAATATTTGCCGCTAAGGGCGCTAAGAGCACTAAGTTTTATACTTGCTGTTCTTGGCATTATTGGAGTTCTCAGCGTTCTTGGTGGCTGACGAGGTTTGAGTTTTGGTTAATGTTAATCCGTGTGTTGGTACCGGGGGAACTCAATGATTCCGTAGTTTTTACATGGCCATAATGCTTTACATACACATAAAATGATATATAATGTGTATTTATTTAATAATTAGAGGAAATATATTATGCGCAGAACAAATATTGTTATGAACGAAAAACTCGTTGAAGCAGGCCTGAAAATGACCGGTTTAAAAACTCAACGTGCACTGGTTGATTATGCTCTCAAGGAATTGTTGCGCCGCAATACGCAAAAAAAAATATTGGAATTAAAAGGAAAAATACATTGGGAGGGAGACCTTGATTCCATGCGTCAAATGAGAACGGCGGAATGATTCTGATTGATTCCACTGTCTGGATTAATTTCTTTGCTGATCAACAAACAGCGGAAGTATCAAAATTTGAGTCTTTTGTAAATGAAGAGGAGGATTTGTGCGTTTGTGGTGTTATCATGACAGAGTTACTGCAGGGGATCAGTGATGATCAGGAGTTTCAAAAAACAAAGACACTACTTGCTGAAATGATATATCTTCCTATGTCATCAACTACGTTTATTCAGTCGGCTGAAATTTACCGTACTTTACGCAAAATGGGGATTACAATTCGAAAAACAATTGACTTCCTGATTGCAGCACTTTGTATTGAGCATGAGGTGCAGTTACTTCATAATGACCGTGATTTTACGTTCATTGCAGATCACTTTCCGTTACGCCAAGTCTGAACAATCTTTAACCAAATTTGTCTGACCTGGAACAATTTATATTCAAATACGTACTGTTGATTCTGGAGGCTTATGGCTTCCAAAATTATTCAAAATGCATGGAGCAAACTGCCAAAAAAGCATGCAAATAAACATAACTTTTGAGTGAGTCAAGTTCTGCGTTTTGTCTCACTGGTCATGATTATTTTGGTTTTGATTTTATAGAGCTATGTGTTGAGTGGAAGTTAGTTGGTGAAAAATTATATTTGCACTAAACTAGTTTTTTAGTTAGTAAGGCCTTACTATGGATATACATTTACTTGATAAGTTGGGGACAATATGTTGACTAAAATGCAGAAATGGGGAAATAGCCAAGGATTAAGGATCCCTAAAATAATTCTTGAAGAAACCAAAATAGGAGTTGGAGACGAAGTTGAAGTTTTTGTCAAAGCAAGTGTAAAAGATGCCGCAGGCAATCAAATGGGAAGTGACAATACAACTTTAAGTGGCTTTACTGTTCTGTAGTCCACCCCATAGGAAAAACTTATTGACAAGCTTGCTAAACCCTGGAACTGAACAAAGCCGTGAAAACTTTGTTCGCAATAATGATGTGGAAAAGGGACTTGGAAACAGTTATAGATGCAAAAACAAAAATTACTGAAAAAACTATTATCAGGTTCCAAAAATATACGTTTCAATGAAATCGTGAATTGTGCCAAAGCCTTTGGTTTTCGTTTGAATCGTGTCAGTGGCGGTCACCATATTTTTGATCATCCTGACATTCAAGAAATAATAAACTTACAAAATGTGAACGGTAAAGCAAAGCCGTATCAGGTGAAACAATTATTGAAAATAGTTGAAAAACACAACCTTAATATGGAGGAAACGAGATGAGAGATTATCATGTCAATCTATTTTACAGCGATGACGACAAGGGATATATCGCGGATATCCCGGATTTGCAACATTGTTCCGCATTTGGTGCTACTCCGGAAGAAGCCTTGCGAGAAGTGCTGATTGCTAAAAAAACGTGGCTTGAGACAGCCGAGGAAAATCACCTCGAGATTCCAGAAGCAATTTATCGTCCAGTAATTTATCAAGTCGCATAAATGATGCAGTCGTAAAAAGTATGAAATCCACTATTTGTCATTTCGACAATAGGGAGAAATCTTAATGATATTAGTGTGGTCGCTTAGACAAGATTTCTCGCTTCGCTCAAAATGACACGGTTTCTGGACTTTTTACAGGTTCATCATAAATAATAATCGGAATGAAAATGTTAAAAACAGCCGTAATAGGTGTGGGTTATCTTGGGCGCTTTCATGCTCAAAAATATGCCGCACTTGCCGAATCTGAACTGATAGGGGTCGTTGATGTTGATCCGGAACAGGCTCAAAAAATTGCGGATGAGCTTGAGGTTCCATCTTATACTGATTATCACGAGGTGCTGGATCAAGTAGACGCAGTGAGTATCGTTGTGCCGACTGTTCATCATTATGAAACTGCAAAAGCCTTTATGGAAAACGGAGTTCATGTTTTACTCGAAAAACCGTTTGCCGCTACAATTGAAGAAGCAGAAGAACTGGAACAGCTTTCCAGGGACAAAAATCTACGCCTGCAAATTGGGCATCTTGAACGTTTTAATCCGGTTTTTACCGAATTTCAGCAGTTAATTGATCAGCCAAAATTCATTGAAAACATCCGCATTGCGCCATTTCCAAAACGTGGAACCGATGTTGATGTTATCTTAGATTTAATGATTCATGACATTGATTTGGTGCTGGCAGTGGTAGGAGAGTATCCGGAATCTGTGGAAGGTACAGGGGTAAACATCATCACTTCAACCGCAGACTTGGCCAACGCGAGGCTGCGCTTTCCTTCCGGATGTATTGCGGACTTAACGGCCAGTCGCGTTTCCGACAAAGCAGAACGAAAAATGCGGATTTTTCAGTCCGGACTTTATCTTTCTCTTGATTATGGAACAGGACAAGCTCGCAAGCTTCAGGTAGATTCCGCTTCTTTTCCTGATCCGGAAACTCTTCGTCCGGAAACCTTTCAACTGGAAAAAGGAGATGCTTTGTTAGCAGAAATAGAAAGTTTTCTCTCAGCGGTACGTCAAGGAAAAAAACCAAAAGTAACCGGTCAAGATGGCCTGAACGCAATGCGTGTGGCCTGGCAAATCAAGGATCAACTCTAAATTATTCATGCTGCTTTCTCGTTCTATATTTTTACAGTTGATTTTTCCGTTTATACTGGCCTCCGGAATTCTCACTTTCATCCTTTCCATGGAAACGGTTTATCGTCTGATATATTTAATTGTGGAGCGTGGTGTGAGCGTGTTTAGTGTAGGCTTGATGTTACTTTACCGCCTGCCTCAGTTTTTGTCTGTGACTTTGCCTTTGGCAATTGTGATTGCCTGTGTGGTTTTGATGGTGCGTCTTTCAACAGACAATGAAATTTCCGCGATGAATGCGATTGGAATCAGCTTTTGGGAAATAGGGCGTCCGTTTTTTTTATTTGGAATAGTTGCAACCGTTCTTACTTTAAGCATTACTCTCTGGCTGCAACCGGCCGGATACGCCGCATTTGAGGAAGAAAAACTGCGGGTGCTGAAAACCCAAACTACAAAAACAATTCAACCTTTAGTCCTGAATTACGATTTTCCGGGTAAGGTTTTACACGTTCAGGGCAAGGATGAAAATGAGGATTTAAGCGGAGTTTTTATTACTGACCGTGAACTGACAAAAGATTCGATGGTGACACTCGCGGATCGTGGACGTATCAATGTTCGTGAAGGCGAGCGGGATTTGGTTTTATTCCTTGAAGATGGACTAATTCATTTGCAGGGTTCCGCAGAAAATTACCGTACAATTGCTTTTGAAAAATTCAACTACATTTTTCGTCCACCGCAAATTGTTCCTGAAAAAAAAGGCGGACATATTTGGGGCGTTCCAACCAATTTGCTTTGGGGAGACTCCAGTCAGTCTTCGCAAATTGAACTGTTTTTAAGACTCACTACACCGTGGGCTTGTGTGGCTTTTGCCGTTGCAATGGTTCCGTTAGGTCTAATCAATCCACGACGTGGACGCTCCGGTGCGTTTTTGCGGGGGCTGATTTTGGTAGTGATCTATTATATCTTGTGGATGGGTGCAAAAGAAATGACCCAGAACCTGAATTATCAACCTCATGTATTGTGGCTGCCGCCGCTTTTAATTTGGATTTTTGGACTATACAGCCTTTACAAAAGTAACCTGAATCTGCGAAATATATTTGATATGCTGAACTCCTTTGGAAAAACAGGCCCCCGCGTCAAAAAACAAGTTTCAGTCAGTTGAAAACATAAAATTATTTTATGAAAAAATATTCATTTTTACTGATTTTATGGTTTTTTTGCGGATTTTCAGGTCAAACATTTTCCGGCGAAAAAAATCTGCTACAACTTATTCAGACGCAATATCAAAGCATTCAAAGTTTTTCGGGGCATTTTGTACAAACCAGCCACCGCACTAATTCTGAAAATGTGCCCAGGAAAGCTGAAGGAACGGTTTCATACAAACGTCCGGGGAAAATGCGTTGGCTTTATGCTCCACCGGAAGAGCAGTTGCTGGTTACAAATGGCGA
>JAESQU010000027.1 GCA_016764995.1 SAR324 cluster bacterium
GAGACAGAAACAGATGAAGTTTCTGCAACTGAAGACAATCCTGAAAGCAAAAAAGAAATTAAACGCGACGATTATATGAACGAAAGTATGTCAATTTTAGCAGATTACATAAACCTTCGGCAAAAGGCAGAATAAGGATGAGCACAGCAAATTCCAAAGTGGAAAATATAGATATTAACTCGAAAGAGGTTTTAATTTCCAGCGCTGAAATTAAACAAAGAGTCGAAGAATTAGGCCGCCGAATTTCTGCAGATTATCAAGGACGTGAACTGCATCTGGTGGGAGTACTCAACGGTGCGTTCATTTTTTTGGCGGACTTGGTGCGTCAACTCAGCATACCCTGTCAAATCTGTTTTTTGCTGGCTTCGAGTTACAAAGACAAAAAGGTGAGTTCCGGAGAAGTAACATTGATGCACAATTTGGATTTAAGCGGAAAAAATGTGCTGATTGTTGAAGATATTGTTGATACCGGTTTGACGCTGAAATATATACTCGAAGACCTGCGGCAGCAAAAACCGGAGTCAATCGAAATCTGTGCGTTGTTGAGCAAAAACATTCCGGACAAGGCTCCGGTTGAGGTTAAATATGTTGGCTTTGAAATTGAGGATCGATTTGTGGTTGGTTACGGACTTGATTTTGCTGAAAAATACCGCGAAATTCCGCATATCGCCTGTCTGGACTATGCTGAAAGTTGGAGCGCGGATTCGTCTGCAAAAACTGAAACGCACGTTGCGCATTAGCAATAGCCACGCAACAGCAAATTCTGTCTTTAGCGAAATTCAGCTCCTGCCGTAATCGTCTTCCATGCGCTCAATATCGTCCTCACCAAAATAATCTCCGGTTTGGATCTCAATGAAGCACAGATCGACTGTGCCCGGATTTTCAATTCGGTGAACTGAGCCGCGTGGAATTTCAACCGACTCTCCACCTTTTTTGTTGAGTCGTTGTCCGTCAAGTGTTACGATTCCTTCTCCGGATACCACAAACCAGTGTTCGGCTCTTTTTTGATGTTTTTGCAGACTAAGGCGCTGACCGGGATGAACCACTATTCGTTTGACTTTGTGGTCCGCTTCGTCTGCAAGCACGGTGTAATAACCCCATGGACGATGGTCTGTTTCGGCGTTATTTTGCATAAAGTCTCTTGGCTCATGTTGTTGCTTTTTTATGAAAGAAACTATTCTAATAAACCGGCAAAAATACACAAGACGAGACACTCTTGCTGAAAAATATCTGGGCAAGATATATTTTAATAAAAACCATACAAGATTAAATCAAACAGATTTATGAATAAGAGGCTCAAAAAAAGTCTGCTTATAATAGTGTTGCTCTGCTTTGCAACTCAGGCTTGGGCAGTCAAAGCAAAAATTCGCTTTCTCTTTCCTGTCAGTTCCAAGAGTGTGAATGATGGTTTTGAGGACTCTACAATCCAGACCTCTGAATTCGTACTGTCTTTTTTGATGCCGATTTCCCAACACACTCAGTTGGGTCTGGGTTATTCATATTTCAATGCGCGCATCGAAGATCCTTCCACAGTTTCAGAAGGCTATTCGGGAGTTTTCCGGGCACATTTGTTAGAGCTCGGCGCCGGTTACTCCGGATTTGAACTGACGCGAACCATCTCCCTTGTTTTTGATGCCGCAGTCCGGATTCCTGTCAGCGGAGAGGGTACGGTGCAGGCTAACCAAACTACGCAGGATGCGACTGCCATCAGTGGAATGGGTTATTTTTTTAGTTCCGGAATTGCCTATGGAAACTTGGAAGTTTCGTTATTTCATCAGCGCCGAGATTTAGCCTTTGACGGCCTGACAGTAACTCGCAATGGTCAGAGCAAGGATGTCGCTTTGCATTCTACAGAATATGGAATTGGTTTCGGCTATACTTTTTAACTTGCTGTAATGTTTAATGTTCTTGTAAACCGCGAATATGAAATGTTATTCGAAAACCTCAAAACTGAGGCTCCGGATTCATTTGTGTTGACGCTGGTTGATTTTAATCATCCGGATGAAAATCTGCAGGCCCTGCTCAGTCATGCAGACGCGATTATAGGACAGGTGAATCTCAGTGATTCCCAATTCAAATCTGCCGGCAAGCTTAAAATAATACAAACTTTGAGCGCCGGTTATGACAAAATTGATTTGGAAAAAGCCGGACAGTACAAAGTGAGAATTGCAAACAACAACGGCGCAAATGCGGTTTCTGTGGCAGAACATGTTTTGATGCTGATTTTCGCGCTCTATCGCCGGTTGTTGTTTCATCACCATTCTGTAACAAATGGTCCCTGGAAAAATTTGAAACACACAAACAGGGAACTTTCCGGAAAAACCCTTGGTATTTATGGTCTGGGACACGTCGGCAAAGCACTGGCGCAGCGGGCTTCTGCTCTGGGTGTAAAGGTCCAGTATTTTGATATTTTACGCCAGTTTGAAGCAGAAAAAAAATGGGGTCTCAAATATGTTTTTCCGGAGGAGTTGCTGAAAAATTCGGATATCATCAGTTACCATGTTCCAAAAACGGAATTTACCAGACAGATTATTAACCATTCTTCTCTTAAACAAATGCGTTCGGATTCGCTGCTGATCAATACCTCACGCGGTGATATTCAGCACGAAAACGCGATTTATGAGGCCTTGAATTCCGGACAAATTTCAGGTGCCGGACTTGATGTTTTTGAGATGGAACCACTACCGAAAGACTCGCCACTGCGGAAATTAAAGAACATAGTTCTCACTCCTCACAGTGCCCCGGATAAGGAATGTTACATCCGCACTATCCGGAATGCTCTGGATAATCTAATACGAGTTTCAAAAGGCAAAGAGCCGCAATCCCTTGCGGTTGACCATGAAAAAGAAACCCGGAAATTTTTGGTGCGCTTTCCGGAAGTCAAATTCTCTCCATCCTGAATGTTCCGGAACAAGCAAAAACAAAATTGGACTCTGTTTTGCAGTTATTTAAGAAACAGCAAATTTTGATTTAGTCATTCACAGAACAGGAAATGATGGAGCAGCTTGCAATAAATCCCTATTTTGAACTTGGTGTAGAACC
>JAESQU010000028.1 GCA_016764995.1 SAR324 cluster bacterium
GGCAGCGGCAAAGGCGGCGATCAGATCGGCAGCGGGCTGGAGGGCGCTTGGACCACCGAGCCGGCGAAGTGGGACAACGGCTACTATGAGAATCTGTTCGACTACGAGTGGGAGCTGACGAAGAGCCCGGCCGGTGCGCATCAGTGGACCCCCAAGAACTCCGAAGCGCAGGGCACCGTGCCTGACGCCCACGATTCGTCGAAGACGCACGCCCCCACGATGCTCACGACGGACCTCGCGCTGGTCACCGATCCGATTTACAAAGAGATCTCGAAGCGGTTCTACGAGAACATGGACGAATTCGCCGACGCATTTGCTCGCGCTTGGTACAAGCTAATACACCGAGATATGGGACCCGCCGTGCGGTACCTCGGACCGTGGGTTCCCAACGAGGAACTACTTTGGCAGGATCCCGTTCCGGCCGTCGACCACGCTCTGATCAACGACGCGGACATCGGGGCTCTCAAGGCCAGGATCCTCGGCTCAGATCTGTCGATCTCCCAGCTAGTCTCGACCGCTTGGGCATCGGCCTCAAGCTACCGTGATACAGATAAACGTGGTGGCGCGAACGGGGCGCGGATTCGCCTTTTGCCACAGGCTGAATGGGATGTTAACGTGGTCTCTGGCGTAGCGCAGGTAGTGGCGACCCTAGAGGGGGTCCAGCAAGAGTTCAACAACTCGCAAACCGGGGGGAAGAAAATTTCTCTTGCCGACCTGATCGTACTCGGCGGCTGCGCGGCCGTCGAGGAAGCTGCGAAGAACGCCGGGCACGACGTGCAGGTTCCCTTCTCGCCGGGGCGCACCGACGCCTCACAGAAGCAAACCGACGTCGAGTCGTTCGCATTCCTCGAGCCGGTCGCAGATGGGTTCCGTAACTACCTCCGGGCGGGCCATAACCTCCAGACAGAGCACCTGCTGGTCGACAAGGCGTTCACGTTGAATCTGTCGGCTTCCGAGATGACGGCCCTCCTCGGCGGCATGCGTGTCTTGAACGCGAACGTCGGGCAGTCAGAACTCGGCGTCTTTACCGAGCGGCCCGAGACGCTGACCAACGACTTCTTCTTGAACCTGCTCGACATGGCGACGGAGTGGAAGGCGACCTCGGACACCGAGGACGTATTCGAGGGTCGCGATCGCGGAACGGGTGAGCTCAAGTGGAACGGTAGCCGCGTCGACCTCGTCTTCGGTTCGAACTCTGAGCTCCGGGCGATCGCTGAGGTCTACGGTAGTGACGACGCCGAGCAGAAATTCGTGCGTGACTTCGTGGCTGCGTGGGACAAGGTCATGAATCTCGATCGCTTCGACCTATGATCCATTTCTGCGGAATGGATCATAGGGTCCTTGCAGTCCCACGAATCTCGCATCTTTCGCCATTGGCGGCTTCATGTTTGTCGCGCACATCGGAGATTCCTCGTTCAACCCAGCGCGCAGTTTTGGCCCGGCCATTGTGCATATAATTGGGAAGGACACATCGGCACGGAAGGTCCTGCCGGTGTTAATCGTGGCACCCATCGTTGGTGGCCTGCTCGGCTGTGGGCTGTTGTACGGCGATGAAGAAAAAGAAGACAGCACGTAAAATCAATCTTCCCAATCCTTCGCTCGCGTGAGGGCCTTGTTCCAGCCAGCGATTTACGTACGGCGGTGCGGCGGGTTTCATGCGCGAGGCAAAACGCTTGTCCTGTTGTCACTTGGTCGCGATGTCCTTTTGCGATTTCCAATGACATGCGGCAAGCGATGTTTATGACGAGGACGGCAATGTGAGGAACAAGCAGAATTAATGTTTGAAGTGTTTTGTCCTTCCTTTTTGAAAACAAAGATACAGATCTTTACTAAATTTAGGAAATGATGCGGGTGGAACGTATTGTAAAAGAGGCAGACAACCAGCATGAAATAAAATCCTACAATGAAATTCTTGGAAAGTCCGGTGAGTTGGGATGTACTCTTTTGATGAAAATTGATGATCCTGCTGAAAGAGATGAGAAACTGACCAAATGGCTTGATTTGCCAATGCATCTTTATCTAAAATTAGAAGATAAAACTCAAATAAGGGCGACTTATAAGGCAATAACATCTTCAGAAAGTGGGTGGTAGAAAATAAAAAGTAAGGAACACCTTAAAACCAAAACCCTCATCTCCTTTGATTGACCCACACTAATTCTTCACAGTAAGGATAACCCTCCAAAACCTTACATTTGATACCTGTATCCTAATATGATTATTAGATTAGATGAATCTTATTAATTTGATATATTGAATTAGATAGTTCAGAATTAAGAAGTATTTTTATTTGTAAACTATTTTTGATGGCCCCGTAAAAAGTCATAACGACACCAATGTTTGTCATTCCCGCGAAAGCTGGAATCCATTATTTCAGATACTTACAAGTTCCTGGATTCCCGCTTTCGCGGGAATGACAACTAATTACGAATGCATCATTTTTGAGTAACATTTTTCTTTGAAGGAGTACTATGTCAAAAACAGTAAAAAACATGCTTGAAGAAGCATTTGCAAAAGTTCCCATGGTAGAACCTAAAGAAGCTATGGAATGGCTTAATGATTCAGATACAATTTTTGTTGATGTCAGAGATACTTTGTCTATCCAGGATACTGGGAAAGTGAAAGGAGCCATTCATGCTGAACGTGGAATGATTGAGTTTTTTGCAGATCAGGAACATGAATTGGGAAAAGAAGAAATGAAACCTGAAAAAAGAGTGATTCTCTACTGTGGAGCAGGAGGACAGGCTGCTTTAGCTGGGAAAACACTCATAGATATGGGATATCAGAAAGTCTTCAATGTAGGAAGTTTCAAAGGCTGGAAGGACGCAGGAGGTCCAACCGATTGATGAATAAGATCTAAAATAAATAACACTAAAGATAATTTATATTAAAAGTCTCCTGGGGCTAATGGGACTTTTAGAAATGGTACGTTCCGGCAAGTTGGTTTATCCGTTTACTTTTTTGCACTCGGCTAAAAGTTCCGAAATATTACGATGTCCGTTTGCAGTAACGGAAAACTGAACTACTCCCTGCTTGTCAACAATAACTGTAGCTCGTGCTATGTATCCTTCATTCTCCAAATAAGTTCCATACGCCTTTGCCATTTCGCCTTTTGGATGAAAATCCTGCAGGAGCGGATAAGAAACACCGCCGAGGGATTCAGCCCACTTTTTATGTGAATGTCTACTATCAATGCTTACACCCAAAACTTGAGTGTCTACCGCTTTGAATCGATCAATCATCAACTCAATTTTGGGTATTTCTTTGCTTCAAGTGGATGTCCAATCCAGCACATAAAACACCAACATTACGTTCTTAGTTCCCTTGAACTCACTCAGGGAAAACTCTGTTCCAGACTGGCTGGCCAGTTTGAAATCAGGAGCTGTTGATCCTACTGCAATCATAATCTATCTCCTTTGATTTATTTAAAAATCTCTAAAAACAGTATGCCTTCAGAGCAAATGAAAATTGTGACCGGCCTCGCACTTAACGTATAGTTTGGATGCAAACTATTTTTTCAGGCTCAGCTTATTTGTTCAACAGATTCAGCGATTGCCCGATTGGTAAAAAAGGAAGGATGTTTCCGCCGACAGACTTGTCTGCAATCACCTTAGTTACTTTGGGAAGAATACTGGCCATCGTCTCAAGTAAAATGCGCTCCCGTGTGATTTTTTTGGCCTTCCGATACTCTTCATAGACAAGATTAAAGCGTTCAGACTCACCTAAGGCAACCAACACTTTTTCTTTGGCATAAGCCCTGGCATTGTTTATTACCTGCGCAGCTTCACCTCTTGACTTTGGAACAAGATTATTTCTGTAACCTTCTGCGTCATTGATCATTTTTTCACGATCCTCACGGGCACTAACCACATCTTTAAACGCTTCCTTAACCGCGTCCGGAGGATGAACATCCTGCAACTTCACATTTTCAATTTTGATTCCAGCAAGATAGCTATTCATAGTTTGCTGAAGAAGCCGCTGAGTAGTATCTTCAATTATTCCTTTTCCGACAGTCAGTGCTTCGGTAACAGATGTATCACCAACCACTTCTCGCATTGCGGATTCTGCCGCAGATTTTACCGTTTCATCCGGATTAGTCAGACTGTAAAGATAATTTTCTATGTTAGAAATGCGGTATTGGACAATGAATTGTACATCAATGATATTCTCATCTCCCGTTAGCATTAACGACTCTTTTAAGACCCGCCGATATTTTGCCGGAGGCCCAACCTGTATTGTCCGGAATCCAATCTCAAGTCTCCGTACAGCTGTTACAGGGGCAATCTGAACGGTTTCGATTGGAGAAGGAAAATGATAATGTGGTCCGGGACCAACCACATCTGTAACTTCACCAAAGCGCTTTATTACTGCTTGTTCTTCAGGATCAACAATGAAAATTCCTGTTGCAAACCAAAAGGCAACCGCAATAATTATGATGAAAATTATCCCTCCTTTTTTTGGCATACCAATCTTAAATTTATCCTGAAGATTGCTGAGAAGTTCATCAATATCCGGAGGTTTTTGACCTTTTTCCCAAGGTGATTTATTTGGTGGTTTGTTCCAAGTGCCCATATTTATCCATTATATTTTAAAGTGTAATCGTTTAGTTTGTATGCTATGAGAAACATACAGAAAATACAAGTGCAAATACTTGCTTATAATCAATCCGACTGGGATTTGTGTATTGTGTCAGTGAAATAGTCTCGTCTTTAAAGAAAACTTCTGATGATTCCCTCACAAAAAGATGTCAGTTTGTGTGAGAAAACTATTATGCGGTCAGTACTTCTACTCCGTTTTCAGTAACCAGCAAAGTATGTTCCCATTGAGCGGATAACGTTCCGTCCACGGTGACAGCAGTCCAACCGTCGCCTAAAACTTTACATTCAAAACCACCCATGTTGATCATCGGTTCAATAGTAAAAATCATATTTTCCCGCAAAGCTTCTCCAACTCCCGGCTGACCATAATGCAGCACCTGGGGAGCTTCGTGAAATTCTATACCAACTCCATGTCCGGCAAAATCTCTTACAACTGAAAAGCCATGTTTTTCCGCATGAACTTGAATAGCGTTTCCAATGTCTCCCAGCGTGTTCTGTGGGCGCACCTGATCAATTCCAAGGTTCAAACATTCTCGGGTAACGTCCACCAGTTCACGTGTTCTTTCCGGAACATCTCCAATAATAAACATTCGGCTGGCATCACCAAAATATCCATTTAAAACACAGGTAACATCTACATTCACAATATCACCATGCTGCAATGAGCGGCTGTTTGGGATTCCGTGACAAATTACTTCATTCAGAGAGGTACAAACACTTTTAGGAAACGGCATTCGCTGCCTCCCCTGACCACGTCCATAATTCAGCGGCGCGGGTAGTGCCCCATTGGCCAAAGTTTCGCTGTGAACCCACTCATCAATTTCGTTGGTTGTAACCCCCTCGCCGATCCGTTCCTCAACCATATTCAGCAGATCTTTAGTCAATTGACAACTTTTGCGGATTCCCTCAATCTGCTCTTCCGTTTTTAAAATAATATTTCGACCTTTCGGTTTAGTTTTTTCCTTGGAAGCTGGCACTTGTTTTTGATCTGCCGGCAGATGGCACTTTTTATATTTTTTCCCACTTCCGCACCAGCATGGATCATTACGCGAGGTTGTATTTGCTGCTGTCTTCATACCTTCACTTTAAATAAATTTCTCTGTAAACTGTTATTTTAAAAAATCAAAAATACGACCTAATTGATAACCGTTTAATAAATTTTCGCCAGGATCATGCGACCAGTAAATTATTTGTCCCTTTCCGGAAACCGTATTAATATCCACAAAACCCCAGTAGCGGCTATCGGCACTGTTGTAGCGGTTGTCACCCATTGCAAACAATTTTCCTTCCGGAATAGAAATTGGCCCAAAACTGCTGACCGGAGAAGCAGACGATAATCCAAGAGCCAGCCGGGAAATTCGCTCCTTTGGTTCAAAAAAAGCGTATGGTTCATCCAGCAGTTCTCCGTTGATATAGACCTTGTCTAAGCGAATTTCCAGTGTTTCTCCGGGAAGTCCCACCGCACGTTTTATGTAGTCAATCGAAGGATCACGCGGATATGGAAAGATAATGATGTCACCTCTGAGAATAGGCTTTTTAAACAATTTGATTTCGGTAAACGGAACCGGTGAGCCATAGGAATACATACTGGCAAAGATGTGGTCTCCAATCTGAATTGTCGGCAGCATTGAACCGGAGGGAATTTGGAAAGGCGCGAACATATAAGTCCGGACTACAGTCGCGACTACAACCGCAAAAATCAAGGCCTCGATCCATTCTCTAATTGTACGGTTCGGAATTATATAATCCAAGCGCAAAAATCCTTTTGCGATTTTCAATAGATCATCCTCTTTCTGCAAAATTTCTTCTGCTTGAGAAAGTTTCCTGACACGATTCAAAAAGATTTCCGGAGTCTTGTAAACCTTACTTTTCAGTTTTTCAAGATCATTCAGCGCTGCTTCGCTGAGGCCTTTTTTCTGCAATTTGTTAAACGACTTATCTGAAAGTTTGTAAGTTACAAACATTTTGACACAAAAAATTAATGGTTGACGAATTTTATTTGACTGTACTTAATTGGTCAGAATTTGATAAACGGCTAAGTTGCCTGTTGTTCTCAGTCAGGAATTCTGTATAAATGTAACTGAAATTAATTCCGAGTTTGTCTCTTTTCTGCAAAGTGTAATTTCATAGTGTGAATTGCCTGAAGCAAATAGTCAAATTCTCGTACTAGCTTGCGTAAATTTACACCCCAGAAAATTCTGCTTCTCCGCGAAAATCAAACCATCCTCTTAACAGTGAAAAGCCCATAACCCATGGAAGTACATGTAATTGGCAAACAAACACTAACCAATCTTTAAGCGAAAGATCGCGTAAATTTGCATAGCGCAGACTTGCTCCTGCGGTTATCACTAATCCCGCAAAATACGCACTCAGAGACAGAATGAATCCACTTCCTGAAAAACCGAACAGCAACATGACAATAAAAATAATTTGAGAAAGTGCAAAGATAGCGTATAATTTTCTCTTTAAATGCGGAATTTTTAAACCAAAAATCCGGTGCGCGTCCAATTCAAGTTGATAGCGCGAAGGAAATCTCCTCGCAAGTAAACCGTCATAATAGTATCGACGCGCCAAAATCAGTGGACGGGAATAGCTCGAAGAAAGAGGTGGGTGCTCCACAATTAATTCCGGTGCAAAAATGATCGCAAATCCGGAAGCTAAAATACTGAAGGCTAAATCCGTATCTTCCCGGAAAGGAATTCGATATGCCGGATGGAAATGTGCCAGACTTCGGCGGACAAGAAAATTGCAAGTTGGGTAGCGTCCGCCGTCGATATTTTCGGTTTGATGCGTGAATGGTGTCGCACGGTTACGCTGAGTAACTTCGGTGCGTCCCTCAAATGCACCGGCATCCGGATTTTGACGTGTCAGTTTAATTGCGGTTTCCACCCAGTCCGGATGAGGAATGACGTCGGCATCAATGAAGCCGATCCATGAACCGGAAGATTTGGCGACTCCCGCATTTCGTGCGTTGCCTGGTCCGGAATTCGGAATGGTGGTCCATTGCAGTTTTAGCTCAGTCTGCAATTGAAACTTTGCTAACATTTCCACCGTTTCGTCTGTGGAACCGTCATCCGCAACTGTAACCTCAAACTCGGATTTTTGCGCAACTTGTTTTTCCAATGCTTCAAGACAACGTAAAAGTAACTTTGCACTATTGAAAGACGGAATAACAATGGAAAAAATCTCCGCTTTTATTTTACTCTCCGGAATTGAATCCGGCACAACATTTTTATCCTTGTAACTCATGCCTCAGAATTCTCTTGATCCGGAATTATCCGGTTTTATTCATAATTTACGGGCCGCATTGCCTTATCTGGAAGAGTTTTATCAGCAAACTTTCGTCATTCAAATCAGCGGCGATTTGCTTGAAATTCACAATTCCAGAGTCATCGAAGATTTGGCGCTCCTTCAGCAAGTCGGCATTCGAATCGTCCTCGTCCATGGAGCAGAAGCACAAATCCGAAAACTACTTTCCGCAGAAGGCCATGATTACCAAACAGAAGATGGAATCTTCGTTGCAGAAAAAAATCATTTACCGCTGATTGAACAGGCAATTTCTTCGACCAACTGGCACTTGCTTTCCAAACTCCGGAGTTGCGGCCGAC
Organism: SAR324 cluster bacterium; assembly: GCA_016764995.1. Taxonomy (GTDB): domain Bacteria; phylum SAR324; class SAR324; order SAR324; family NAC60-12; genus Arctic96AD-7. Next base: position 8,204 of record JAESQU010000028.1, read on the forward strand.
AAATGCAACCAATTTCCGGTCATTTTTTGTTTGCAGAAAAAAAAGCATTTGCCGGAAATTTTGCTTCACACTGTAGCGGAAACGTTTGCGGACTTGAACTGGAAACCCTCCGTCAGTCAATAACAGACTCAAAGCTTATTATTTTACCACCTTTTTCGCTTGGAGAAAAGGGACGATTGTGGATCCTGGATCCGAATCAGATTGCCTTTGAAGTCGCGACACGTTTACGCGCCAAAAAATTGATTGTGCTGGACACTGCACCACTACCGCATTTTGGCGAAACTGATTCATTAGAAATGACTACCGACAGTCTCCTGCAATGGCTGAAAAAAAATCCGGATTTGCCTTTTTCCCAACGTTTACAATTAAATTCATTGACTGAAGCCTGCGTGAGCGGGGTTGAACGCTGTCATTTGCTGGACGGCAGAATTGAGGGTGCTCTTCTCGCAGAACTGCTCACACCAAAAGGCGCAGGAGTGATGATCACCAACAGTTCTTACAAACGCATTCGTCCCGCCAGGTTGAGCGATTTGCAAGCAATTCTGAAAATACTTTATACTCCGGTTCAGCATGCGGCATTAGTCCTGCGTTCTGCGTCTTACTTAGAGCAGCAAATTGAAAATTATCTGGTGTTTTGTGTGGATGAAGATGTAGTTGGATGCTGCGAAATTATTAATTTTTCGGAAGATTCCGCTGCGGAAATTGCCAGTTTGGCGGTTGATAAATCTTACCGAAATCAGGGAATCGGCAGTGACCTCGTCCAAGCGGCAACAGAAAAAATCCGCACCGGCGGCGGAAAACTCGCGTTTGCTTTAAGTACAGCTTCTTCTCATGTTTTTACTCAATGCGGATTCCGCGAAATTGGTACTGAGGAACTTCCGGAAGAAAAACGAAAAAACTACGACTACCAGGAGTCGATCGTTTATGGACGTAATATAACTTGAATTTGCTTTTATTCCTGCAAGATTACGACCTCGACGCGGTTATTTAATTTGCGTTGAGTAGGAGAAGCTTCGCGGAAACGTGGCCGCGTTGAGCCGAAGCTTTTGACAGAAATTTTAGTGGGGTCTAGCCCGTTTTCAATAAAAAAGCGTGCAACCTTCGAGGCGCGTGCTCCAGCCAATTCCCAAGTAGAATCCCAATTTTCAGGTTGTGTTTTTTCCGTATGTCCTTCGATTTGGATTTTGTTGGGCAGGAGGAAAATAAGTTTTGAGAAGCGACTCATTTCCTTGACTGCCTTTGCATTCAATTTGGCAGAATCTGCTTTAAAATAAGCGCTGGCTTTGAATGAAACTACAACGCCTTTTTCTTCAACGTTGATATTCGCGTCATCTCCTAATTCACTTTCTTCCAGTTGTTGGGCAATTTGCTCAACAATAGAATCCTTTCCCTCATTCATGTAAGGCGTACCTGCCGGAAGTGGCTTAAAGCTTGCGGCAAGACTCTTGAACTTCATTGTTTCATATTTGCATGACGAAAAAAGCAAAATGAAAAAACAAAGCAGCAGTGTTACCAAGTCACCATAAGTGAAAATCCACTCCTGGTCGAACGGCACACAAACTTCACAATCATCCTCATCAATGAGTTGTCCCATCTTCAGTTATTCAGTTGACCATTAGGCTTGAGGGTTGCAGCAAAACTAGCGTGTTTGATCTTCAGGCATGAGCACAATTTGCACACGACGATTCAGGTTGCGCTTGTAAGCGGTATCAGGAAAAAATCTTGGGCGGGAATCTCCATATCCGGCAACCTGGATACGTTCTGCGGGAATTTGTTTTGATTCCAAAAATGCTGCAATCACACTCGCCCGTGCAACAGAAAGTTCCCAGTTTGAAGGATATTTTTGATTTGCGTCTGATTCATCGGTGTGTCCGGAAATCTCAATATTGTTCTGCAGTTGCCCAATAATGGGCAGCATTTTGTTCAGCGCGCCTTTTGCTTTCTCCGTTAAAATTACTGAACCCTGCGCAAAGGCCACCGTTTTGCTGAAACTAACTTCAACTCCTGCTTTTGAGGCACTGATTGACACATCATCCGGAACCTCCAATTGCTCGAGTTCTCTGGACGCTTTATCTAAAGCTGAACTTTGTCCACTGAAAATAAAAGGACTGCCCGGCGGCATACTTTTGAAACTATCTGAAATTCGTTTACTTTTTTCGACATCAGTCTTGCACATCGAAAAGAGTAAAATGAAGAAGCAAAGCAGAAGCGTAACCAAATCTCCATAAGTAAAAATCCATTCCTGTTCGAATGGAATACAAATTTCACATTCCTCCTCATCAATCATCTGACCCATGATTTACTCCTTTTTCAGGTTCAGATCACCCACCACCTTCTGCAGCCGCAGCGCCATCGCCACCTTCAAATTTAAGTGCTTCATACATGGTTTTTTGTGAAGGCGGAAGATAGTTCATTAAATCGTTTTCAATAAAATCCGGACGTTGTCCACCTTCAATATAAAGCACTCCGTCACGGATCATTTCCATTAGTATTTTTTCTTCACCCTGGTAGAGTTCCAGTTTCTTTTTGGCAGGAGCAAAAATCGTATTCGAAAATAAAGATCCGTAAAATGTGGTAATCAATGCCACAGCCATTGCCGGTCCAATCGCAGAAGGATCATCGAGATTCTGAAGGAGCAGTACAAGTCCAATCAGCGTTCCGAGCATCCCCCATGCAGGACAAAGAGAAGCCATTGTGCCAACCACCGCAATCTGATTGTCCTTGCCGGCCATTGTATATTTAACTTCGTGGGCCATCATGTCCACAATTGCTTCGCGGTCAGCACGATCTACCACCAGTCTTAAACCTCCACGCAAGAAAAGATTTTCAATGCTGGGCAGAGCGTCTTCAATCGCCAGAATATTTTTCCGCGCAATTTTGGACACGTCCACAATCAAGGTCAGTGTTTCTACCAGTTGAACCGGATTCTTCTTCCATGATTGGCCGATGTAACCCATAAAACCTTTTGCGTCTACCATTGGATGCGCAATAAATGTTGACGCGATTGTTCCTCCAAAAACGATCATTAATGAAGGAACATCCCAGAAATAAATTACGTTTCCTGCTTTGACTGTAAAAGTGGCAAAATCAAATGTCATGCCAAACAACAACATGAACCATGCTAAAATGGTCCCAATTAGCGTTCCCTGTTCCATAAAATATATTCTCCAGATGTCAAGGATGTGAGGTTGTTTAAGCCTCTAATTCAATTTAACAAAGTGTCAATTTTTGCAACACGCTTTAGATTAGCAATATCCGTGAAAATTCCGGCAGTTGTCCCGAATTAAATCCTGAACCACTGCGAATCATGCATTCAATTTCATGACTTCAAATGATCCCTGGAAAATATTTACGTTATTTTGAGCCGAGCGTAAAATGCTTAAAAAACAATTGTGTTTTTAACATACAAATCACAACTATTTGTTTTTACAGATTATATTATGATTTTTGGGAGAGTTTGACTGAAGTAAGAATTAGTAGTGCAAAAGCTTTTAAACCTCAAATTTAAACAAGCGTTGAGCATTTTCTGAAGTTTGTTCTGCTAACTCCTGCAGAGAAATTTCTCGTAACTCTGCAACAAAATTTGCAATTGTGGGAATGTGCGCGGGTTTATTGGGTTTTCCACGGAATGGAATGGGAGCCAGAAAAGGTGAATCTGTTTCCAAAAGCAAACGATCCAAAGGAAGCCAGCGGACGACTTCTCGTAAATCTTCCGCATTCTTGAAAGTCACAATTCCGTTAATGCCAAGATACCATCCCATTTCCACCAAAGTCTGTGCCATTTCAAACGAACTTGTGAAACTGTGTGCAACTCCAAAATGCTTTAGCGGAATTTCTTTCAGGATCTTTAGCGTATCAGTTTCTGCTTCACGGCTGTGCAGAACAACAGGCAAATTTAGCTCGTCCGCCAGCCGAAGTTGTGTGCGGAAAACGTCATGCTGTACTTCAACAGGACTGTACATGTAATGATAATCAAGTCCGGTTTCTCCAATTGCAACGAGCTTATCTTCTTCTTTTGCCAATTGACGAATCTTGTCTGCCAGAGATTCTGTCATTGCTGATGCATCATGCGGATGAAAGCCCACAGAACCATAAACTTCCGGAAATTGTCTCACCGCATTTGAGACAAAATCAAGGGAAGCCTCATCCACAGAAATGGTGAGCATACGCTGAACTCCAGCCTCTTTTGCTTCCAGAATTGCTTCTTCAGGAGTTGATTCCAGTTTGTCCAAGTGGCAGTGTGTATCGATAAAACTTGTCATAGAGCACTAATATGAGCTAAATTTATAAGTTTAATTGTTAATGTTTCCGTTTACTGTCGCTGATTCCTGAGGCTATTTTTTTGCCTCTAAACCAGCTGCGGGAATTTGCAAACTGCCCTGCACCTCATCAAATTATTTGAAAATGAGCAACTTAATTTTCAACTTTAATCATTCGGCAGGCAGACGTTTACTAATCGCTGCCGCTCTGCTGATGATGATTCCTGCTTGTTATACAGTGCGTTTTTACCATGATTCAGATCTGTTGCGAGATAAGCACGATGGAGAAATTTCCAGCATCAGCATGATTTTCAGGGACAGCCAAATCGGCGGCCCCGCAAAAATTCGTTCTGCCTGTCCCAGCGGTGCTTCTCTGGTCGAAATTGAGCAAACAACATTGGACGGTTTGAAACATTATTTGAGTCTTGGCTTATACAGTCCACAAACTGTTCGAGTCTGGTGCAAACGAAGAAACAGGTAAAATGATGAAAAAAGAATGGATCGACCTCTGTCAGAGTTTAGACTATCAATTTGATGATCCGCAAATCCTGCGCCAGGCACTGACACATAAATCTTTTCTGCCTCCTGAAACAGAAGAGAATTACGGAAATAACGAAAGAATCGAATTCCTCGGTGATGCTGTTCTGGACCTCGTGATCAGTGAAATGCTGATGGAAAAATTTCCGGAATTAGACGAGGGCGGACTCTCGAAATTCCGGGCAAGTCTGGTCAGTGAATTGGGGCTCAGCAAACAGGCACGGAAGCTGGAATTGGGCACATGTTTGTTGCTTGGCCGGGGCGAAGAAATTACCGGAGGACGCCAAAAAATATCTTTGCTGGCTGATACCTTTGAAGCAGTCATGGCGGCCATCTACCTTGACAGTCGGGAAAAACACGGAATTACCCAAATCACACGTGTAATTCAAACTTTATTTCTGCCTCATTTACCACAAGACGCGGAGGGTTACATTACGAGGGATTATAAATCTGAATTACAGGAACACGTTCAGAAACTGTTTGGCATTCCATCAACTTACGAACTAATGGAAGAATCCGGTCCTGATCACGAAAAGAATTTTACGATGGCGGTTTTTGTCAGGAAAAAAGAGTGTGGCAGAGGCAGTGGAGCAAGTAAAAAACTGGCGAGCCAATTAGCCGCGGAAAATGCTTTGCTGCAAATTCAGCAAGATCCTTCTTTTCTCGAATCCGAAAATTTCAGCTGATGCAAAATTCTAACGTACAAGAACCAATCAGAATCCAAAAAGTAATCGCCCAGGCCGGAATTGCTTCCAGACGTGCCGCGGAAAAATTAATTCTGTCCGGCGTAGTGATGCTCAATGGTGAAATTGTTAAAGAGATGGGACAAAAAATGATAATCGGAAAAGATCATTTGAGTGTCGAAGGTCGGCGAGTGAAAATTTCGCAACACAAAAAAACGCAGGTTTATGCTCTGTACAAGCCTAAAAATTGCATCACGACTCTCAACGATCCTGAGGGACGTACTACAATCAGTGATTTTTTCCCGCAAACTTCTGTCAGACTTTTTCCGATTGGACGACTTGATTATGATGCGGAAGGCTTAATTTTGCTCACAAACGACGGTGATTTGGCCCAGCAGCTGATGCACCCCAGTCACAAGGTTTGGAAAGGTTACTTTGTCAAGGTACGCGGTTTTGTAAAAAATGAAACTTTGGCTGCTCTGCGGAGGGGTCCGGTGATTGAAAAACGCAAACACCAAGCTGTTCGAGTAAAAATATTACACACTGTTAATGACAAAACCTGGCTGGAGATTTTTCTAAAGGAAGGCACAAATCGGCAAATTAAAAAAATGCTCTTGAGCCTTGGTAATCCTGTACAAAAAATTAAACGCTTCCAGGTCGGCCCCATTTCTTTGGGTGATTTGCAATCCGGAGAATGCAGAGCCCTGGCTCCGGAAGAATTAAAACAAATTATGATTTAAATCAAAAAGTTATATCCGACCTCCATCCCTTTTCCAAGACGTTTCACTTTAACCATGCCCAAGGCCGATTTATATAAAATTTCGATTTCAGAAGATAAGGTTCTGGTGCGGATTCCGCAGCAGTTGGTGGGAGCGGAAACTGCCAATATGGACGATATTCAGGCGGAACTGCACTTGATGGGTGTTGATTATGTTCCGGAACAATTACTTGAAATCTACAATCGCACCAGCGGTGAGTTTGATTTTCTGACGGATTTAAAGACCAGCGGTTTCACTCTGCAAATTGAACTGAGTAACAATGAAGCGGAGGCTTACATCAACATCATTCCTCCGCGGGAAGAAGAAGAACCTTTGACACTGGCACAGGTCATTGCCGCTCTCAAAGAAAAAAATATTCTGCAGGGAATCAAAAACAAAATTATTGAAAAAGTTATTGCGAAAAAAATTTATTACGAACCGGTTCTGGTAGCTGCCGGAAAGGCGACTGTAGAGGGAAAGCACGGTTTCCCGGAATTACTTTTTCTTCCGGAGAAGTCACGTCCGGCTCTGGGAACCCAAGTAAATCTTCAAGAGGTACCGGTTTTACAGAATGTGAAAGAGGGGCAACCACTTGTGCGGATTGAAATGGGCACCATGGGTGAAGACGGCTATACAATTACCGGAAAACTGATTACCCATGCGCCGGGGAAACAGTATCGTATTCGTCCGGGACGTAACACCAGATATAATCCGGAAGGCACACATATCATTGCGACAAAATCCGGAGTTGTTTGTCTCAATAATGACAGCATTTCTGTTGAAAAAATGAAGGTCGTCGAAAAAGTTGACGCCTCGACCGGACATGTGCGTTTCGATGGAATTGTCAGTATCCGCGGAAATGTCGCGGATCGTTGCAGTGTAGAGGCTGTCAGGATTGACATCGGCGGTTCCGTCGGCAAAGCTCGTATACGCTCGATCGGTGAAATCCGTGTCGGACAAGGGCTGAAAGGTACCGTTGTTCAGTGCGGAAGTTCACTGCATGTAAATAACATGACTGATTCTCACGTCAGTGTCGGTGAACATGCTGTGATCGATGAATTCATAATCAACTCTAAAGTCTTTTGCGGTTCAACTCTCCAGATCACATCTGCTTCCGGTTTTGTTTCAGGAGGAGTTCTGCAAGCAGGAAATCTAATCCGGTTGGCGAATGTCGGTTTGCCTGGTGTAGAAATTAAAAAAGGGGATGCAGAAAAAACCCTAAGTGATGTTCCTCAAACTATTTTGGAAGTTGGTATCTCACTCAAAAACCGAAAGCAGTTTAATGATCTTGAAAAGATGGCACTTGAATCGCTGCATTCGCTACAGGATGATCTCAAAGAAATTACGTCTATTCTCAACGAATTGGAGGAGATCGGCTGGGATGAATCAAAAATCGAAACTTTGATTGAACTTGAGACAAAGGCCAAAAAAAATGTCACGAGTACATTTTCTGATCTCCGTAAACGGGAAACACATGATGGGATCAATGATTTGAACAAGACTACAAACGGTGGCGCGGTTTTCATTACAGGAAAAATCCCAGCCGGAACCGCCATTAACGTCCGCCGTTCACGCTTCAATGTGCGTGCAGACACGACTGATAAAGCTTACAGCTTTGCCGAAAACGGAATTCAGGCCAGCCCCTGTAAAGACCTTTTGAAAAGTTACCATGAATATTTTCTCAAGATGCCGGCATAGTTTCAGAGTTTCATAGTAGGGGCACGGCGTGCCGTGCCAGTACAAAGTTTCAGAGTTTCCGAGTTTCAAAGTTAAAAAAAAGGCACTGAGGCACTAAGGCACTGAGCTAAAAAGTTAAACAGTTAAACAGTTAAACAGTTTCAAAGTTGATGGAGTAGTAAAAGTTGTCATTCCCGCGGACGCGGGAATCCAGGAACTTGTAAAAAACCGAAAATATCGGGAAATATATTTTCATTTAGCACAGAAAACTGTATTCGTAAAATAATTTTCTCTGTGTCCTCTGTGACTCTGTGGTGATTTATTAAGATTTACCAACTGTTTTGACTTCATCATCAAAGTTCCAACTCAAACGAACTAATGGCAGATATCACCAGAAAAGATGTTGAGCGGCGAGTAAAGCGCCGTGACTCATTGAAGGAAATCGATCTGACCGGACTTAATCTGGACGGACTTAATTTTGAAGGCGCGATTTTTAATAAGTGCAAATTTAGCGGAAGCAGCTTCAACCGTTCCAATTTTGCCTTTGCGCGTTTTGAAAAATGCCTGCTCAATGATTGTGAAATGCAGGAATGCTACGTTCAGGAATCGTCTTTTGCAGAGTGTGATTTCAGCAAGTCCGATTTGCGAAACAGTGCGTTTATCGAAGTCAACCTACGTCAGTCAGTTCTGCATAGTACTGATTTCAGCGGATCTTATCTTCAGGAAGTAATCCTGATTGACGTCAAAGGCGAGCTCTGCAATTTTTCTTTTTCAACTTTATCCGCGTCAAATTTTGGCGGCGCAAAATTACAAGTCTGTGATTTCAGCGCCTGCCGTGCCCCAGGACTAAAAGCGTCCGCTGCTGACTTCACAGGTTCAGAATTCAGGGGTGCGCAGTTGGATTCATCACAACTTCAGGGAGCAATTTTAAATTTTTGCAATTTCTCAGAAGCATCTTTGCAGGAATGCGATTTAAGTCAAGCAAAGCTCTTTTCCGCGACATTGCACAACACGCGTTTGAATTCTTCAATTTTGCAGGCAGTTTTGTTGCTGGGAGCAAAAGCCGTCGGAGCGGAACTAAATGACGCAATCCTCAATAACGCTAACATGACAAAAGCAGATTTTTCCAACAGTATTTTTGATGGCGCCACCATGAACGGAATTTTGGATCAGGACACCGTTTTTGACGGTGCGAGTCTGAAAGGCGTAATCCGATGAAGCGGAAATTACGCTGGAAATTGAGCGCACTGTTTTTTCTACTGAGTGCAACATCAGCTTTTGCCGAATACCGTGCCTATGAACTGGAGGTTTTTGACCGCATTGTAAACACCTCACGTAAAGTCATTACCTCTTTTTCTCCAGCAGACTTTATTCAAGTGAATGGTGGTCCGCAGCGAATCGGCATTATTATCAGGGCTTCTTGGATTTGCTACGGCGACACATCTTTGTATAAAAAAGTATGCCCGACACCTAAAGCGATCAACCCCCGTTTTCAACAGGGTGAGCGCGTACAGATCGTGTTGAAAAAACATTTGACCGATCAGTGGCTCGGTGTGATAGAAAACAGTTTTTATCGTCCGGGATTGAGGAGTAACGTTTATGGTGTGCGCTTTTCGGAGCGCGGAAATCTATACACACGTTATTACGAATCTAATTTGAAAAAAGCTCCTTGAAGAAAAGTTCTTAGCCTGTCTTGAACGTTTCTGCCTTTTGCGCTAAACTTCTCATATCTCTTTAACTCTAGTCAGTGTTGCTGAAAGCGACGCAGAATAAATTAAAAAAATTAAAATACCGCCTCTTTTGGCAAGAAAATAATCTACAAAATAAAATGAAAAAAATTAAAGCTGCGAGTCTGATGACCGCAATCAAAACTCCTTATAGGCCGGACGGTGACGTTGACTTGGAAAGCTATGACCATCTGGTTGAAGCACAAATTAAACATGGTGTGGAAGGTTTGATAGTTTGCGGAACCACTGGCGAAGGCCATTTGATGGACTGGGAAGAGCATCTGATGCTGATTGCGCACAGCGTAAATAAATTTGGAAACCGACTTGTAATTGTCGGCAATACCGGAAGCAACAACACCCGTGAAGCACTCAAAGGTACCAAATACGGATTTGCTTTTGGGATGGACGCGGCGCTGCAAATAAATCCGTATTACGGAAAAACCTCGGAAGCAGGTCTAAAAGAGCATTTCCAAAGAGTTTTAGATTTAGGTCCC
>JAESQU010000029.1 GCA_016764995.1 SAR324 cluster bacterium
GAACCTTCGAAGGCGTAGCCGTCAGATTTACAGTCTGATCCCGTTGACCGCTTGGGTATCTCCCCATGCTGGAGCTGGCAATAGGACTTGAACCTACAACCTGCTGATTACAAATCAGCTGCTCTACCAATTGAGCTATGCCAGCATGAGTTAAACTGATAATTATGAGATGATAGGCAAATTTTGTCAATATAAAACTATCAAGAGCTGAGTATTTTTCACTTATTAAATTCTGACAAAATTTAATAGCGGCTCCTAATATATTGGCAAGATAAACTACGCGGCGGCCAAAGAGACATCAGAGGAAACAGATTGTTTCTTCTCAGGAAGTGTAATCGCATGATCCTTACTGTACTGATAATCTCGGAAAACTTCTTCAGCACTCAGCATCTGATACTTCCCATTTTCAAGTTTATGAGTCGTATCTTTGAGTCGGTAAACATAATGTCCGCAGGTCCAGATACTAAATTTCCGGAAGTGAGTACAGAGGCAGGTTTTGTCCGGAACAGAAATTTTTTCCGGTTTTTTCTCCAGTTCCCGGTTGTAGGCTTCAACGTATGCGCAATGCCCGTGATTGTCCAGAATATAACCGAAAGCTTCACAATTTGGCCGGATTCCGGAACCAATTCCGGGGGATTGCTTAAGCATCCGCATGGGGTAGCCTGTGGGTGAAATTGTATTGACAACAATATCTTCCTCTTCAGCTTCAAAGTAATGGTGTTTCGTTCTCTCAGGCAGACCACACTCATTAGTTACTGTAAAGCGGGTTGCAACCTGTACCGCAGATGATCCGGATTCAAAAAAATCTACAGCATCAGTTCCGGTAAAAACACCACCTGCCGGAATCACAGGAATGTCCAGTTCGTTTTCTTTGAGGAAATTCAAAACTTCCGGAACAATAGTTTTAAGATCAAATTCTTGCCAGTCGTCAATGCCGAAACCTAAATGTCCTCCGGCAAGAGGGCCTTCTACAATAATATAATCCGGAAGCCTCTTGTACTTTGCGGCTCGTTTTAGAAAAGGACGTAAAGCACGCGCAGAAGAAACGATTATCCCAAGCAACACATCATTGAACCTTGGATGATCCTTCATAAGTTCCATTGAACCTAAATGCAATCCTGCGCTCAAAGTGATACCCTCAACTTCTGCATCCATTGCAGCAAGTAAACGTACTTGCAGAGTATCGCGCGGATTATTCATCGTCAGTTTTTCCATGCAGTTGACAAAGACGGCACCGTCCCCTTTTTTCGCTTCCATGGTTCGTCCCACATGGAGACGCTGGGCTTCAGCCAGTCTTTCCAAGTCAAACTGCACTACGGCTTTATCCGTGCTGCCGACGTTGTATTTGTATTTGCGTTGTTTTTCCTGCACAAATTTTGTCTTGAATCTCCGGTCAGAGACGGTCGGTACCATTGCGTCAGAAATGTGTCCTATTCCACCTAAACGCGCGATTTCAAGCGCAAGTTCTGCAGTCGAGATGTCAACTCCCATGCCGCCAACGAGAATAGGGACGTATTCCTTTCCACCGAGTTTCAGACGAAAATCATTTATCGCTTTGCTCATATTTTGTTCACTCTTTTTAGGTGTTTACAAATCAAAAGAAATTTCCGATAACGACCGATTTAGTTTGCCATAATTGAATATCCACAGTCGACATAGATTACTTGTCCTGTAATTCCTGAGGATGCTTCACTTGCTAAAAAAACAGCAGTTTGCGCCACTTCGTTCTGTGTTGCTGTGCGTTTCATTGCGGAATGTTCACCGGCCACCCGCATCAATTCAGCAAAATCTTTAATTCCTGCAGAAGATAAAGTCCTGATTGCACCGGGAGATATTACATTCACGCGAATATTATCCGGTCCGACCTCCTTTGCCAAATAGCGAGATGAAGCTTCCAAAGATGCTTTAGCAGGTCCCATCACATGGTAATGTGGAACGGCCAGCATGGAGCCTATGAAACTCATACTGAGTATACTTCCGCCACCACGTTTTTTCATCATAGGGATAACGCCTTCTGCCAGCGGTAACAGAGAAAATGCGCTAATTTCATGTGCTTTAGCAAAGCCACTGCGGCTGGTACTTGAAAACGCCACTTGTAAATCTTTTTGGTCGGCAAAAGCTAAACTGTGTACCAGAAAATCCAGTTCTCCCCAATGATCATTTAACGCTCCTATTAAGGATTGTATCGAATTATCATCAGCAACATCACATTCCTGAATCAAGGATGCATTTACCTTTTCTCCAAGTTTTCTGACGTTTGCCTCAAAACGGCCTTTGGGGTCGGTGAGATAAGTCAATGCCAGCTCTGCGCCTTGTTCATGGAATTGCTCGGCAACGGCCCAAGCAATACTGCGTTGATTGCCAACACCGAGAATAACTCCTTTTTTTCCGGATAAACTACCCATGTTTCTTTTCCTTATTTTGATAATTTTTTAGCAAAGCTTCTAATTAAGAAACAAAAATGTTTTTTGATTTAACTTTAATTCTCATGCATTCAAGTTTTGACTAAATCGGCCAATTGCCTGTCCCAGGAAAATTTTTTGCCCCAACTGTAACTCATGCAATTCAATCTGTTCTGGAGGAAAAAGGCAAATTACAGTTGATCCCAATTCAAACATACCGATTTCTTCACCACGTTCTAACTTAAAAGGCGTTTCCAGCACAATCTGTTTTGCTACCGCACCAAAACGGTTTGATACTTGATCATGGTAACGTACTCGAATTCGTCCTACCACAGTCGCACCAACCTTTACGAGAGCGCATTCCCCTTTATCAGAGTTCAAAAATGTCGTTAAACGCTCATTCCGCGCAAAGAGGCTTGGAACATGATGCACTCCCAGTGGGCTAACTGTCCACAAATCTCCTGGAGTGTATGAAAATTCGCTGACCTCTCCTGCTACCATACTGTGAATTCTATGGTAGTTCTGTGGAGCCAAATAAATGGTGATGAATACTCCGCCATCATATTTTCCGGACCGCTGCGGATTATCCAGCAAGTCTGTCAGTCGATACTCCAAGCCTTTTGCTTGAATCAAGAGTCCATTGCTGATACCGCCGAATTCTCCGACATATCCATCTACAGGACTGAGGATAGAATTCAAATCCGGGTCAAGTGGGCGTGCATCCGGAAGCAGTTGCCGTGTAAAAAATTCGTTAAATGTCCGGAATTCTGAAACCTGCTGTTTTGCTTCTTTCAGATTTACGTCAAATATGCGTACAAATAATCTAATCAGTGCATTCAGCAAAAGTCGAGGCATTCTAACATCAGCCACAAACCCGCAAATTCTGCTAAAAAGATTACGAGGCAAAATCAACATAAAATAATATGCCGGTGGACTACCAAATCCCGGAAGTGACATCAGCCTCCGACTGGTTCAACTTTAGATTTTTTTGGTCCCAGCAGATCCATAATATATGAGCCTTCGATGGTCTCTTCTTTCATCAAGACTTCAACTATTTTGTGTAAAACATCGATATTATCTCGAAGAAGTTTCTTTGCTTTTTCATCGTGAAATTTGATGGTTGCACGCATTTCTTCATCAATTTCTGTAGCAGTCTTTTCACTAAACTCACGACCTTTTCCGATACTACGTCCTAAAACATAATGCTGATTGTCGCTCCCAAAAACAATGGGGCCAAACGATTTGCTCATGCCCCAGGTGCAAATCATATTTCTAATCGTGTCAGTTGCCTGCTGGATGTCATTGCTTGCTCCAGTCGTAACCTCATCAAAAATAATCTTTTCTGCCGCTCGTCCACCCATGGCAATTGTAATGCGGTTACTCAGAAAATCAATATCGTAGGAATGACTATCATTTTTCGGTAAAAAAGCGGTCAGTCCAAGGGATCTTCCACGAGGCACGATTGTTACTTTATGAATTGGATCAGTTTTGGGGAGAAGAGCTGAAACCAGCGCATGTCCTGCTTCGTGGTAGGCAGTATTTCGCTTCTCTTTTTCTGACATAACCATCGAGCGGCGTTCTGTTCCCATCATTACTTTGTCGCGTGCCCACTCAAAATCTGCCAATTTCAGCTCTGTCTTGTTGTTACGCGCACCTCCGAGGGCAGCTTCATTGATCAGGTTTTTCAAATCTGCGCCGGAAAATCCGGGAGTACCACGGGCGATAATGCTCATGTCAACGCCTTCAGCCATTTGCACTTTTTTTGCGTGGATATGTAAAATTTCCTCCCTGCCTTTGACATCAGGCAAAGGGATACTCACATGTCGGTCGAAACGTCCCGGACGTAAAAGCGCCGGATCCAGAACATCCGGACGATTTGTCGCGGCGATCACGATGATTCCTTCCATTCCATCAAAGCCATCCATTTCCACCAGCAATTGGTTGAGTGTCTGCTCGCGTTCATCATTTCCGCCACCCATTCCTGTTCCACGACTGCCGCCAACGGCGTCTATTTCATCGATAAAAATAATGCAGGGCGCGTTTTGACGACCTTGCTCAAACATATCCCGAACTCTGCTGGCACCAACTCCAACAAACATTTCCACAAAGTCAGAACCACTCATACTGTAAAAAGGAACTTCTGCCTCACCGGCCACTGCCTTTGCCAGTAAAGTTTTTCCTGTGCCAGGTGATCCGGACATCAACATCCCTTTAGGAATTCTACCTCCAAGTTTTCGAAATTTGGCAGGATCCTTAAGAAAATCTACCGTTTCTTTCAAATCGTCTTTGGCTTCTTCAACTCCTGCAACATCATCAAAGGTCACTTTCATTTCGCTAGGTTCCATTTTTTTGGCACGGCTGCGACCGATAGAAAATAATCCGCCAGCTCCGCCACCTCCCTGCATTCGGCGCATCAATACCATCCATATGCCAAAAATTAAGAGGAACGGTCCCCAATTAATTAAGATGCTTAAATACCAGGGAAGACTTTTTTCAGGAACATAATTGATCGGAATTTGATACAGTCGAAGGTAGTCAATCACACTGGGGTCTTCAGCAGGAATATAGGTGCGGTAGCCCATCCCATCCTGTGTGAAGCCCTCAATCAGGGAGTCTCCGACAATCTGAGCATTAACCACATCACCTGAAGCAACGAGGGCTTTGAAATCGCTATAAATCAATTCCTGTGTACGCTGGGAGCCAGTTGATAAATTTCCGCCGTCGAACATTTTTGCTAAGAAAAATGCCAACACCAGCATACTGAGGATAATTAATACATTTTCTCTTTTCATACAGAATAGACTTAAAACAAAGATTGAGGTTAGAGTGGATTAGCTGAAACAAATTCGGCTCTATCTCAAAAAATAAAAATTTAATTTTTAAAAAACCATGTTAGATTGTACATGATAGCATACAACTGCTAGTACTTTAAGTAATTTTTTTGGGACTCGTTATCAATTGAAACTATATTTGATGAAGCAATACAATCTATATTCACAATTAAAAAGATTTACGCATGAATCTTCGCTGACATTAAAATTAGGTATTCCGGTTATTATCGCACATTTGTTACAGACTCTGATGCAGTTTGTAGACACAGTGATGGCCGGACATGTTAGTTCTCATGATTTAGCAGGACTGGCTATCGCGACAGCACTTTACCATCCAGTATTTTTGCTGATGCTGGGAATATTGATTTCTCTCGGTTCGATAATCGCTCAACTCTTTGGGGCAAACAAGCCGAATGAAATCGTCACAAATGTGATTCAGGGGCTGTGGCTCAGCCAGGTTTTAGCATTTATCAGTATATTGATTTTAGCCAATCCTGAGCCTGTGTTGTACTGGATGGGTTATGAACAGGAGGTGATTCGTGTTGCGGGAGATTATTTGAGGGCAATATGCTGGGGTATGCCTGCGGTTTACGCGTTTATTGTTTTACGGATGTTTAGTGAAGGTTTGTCTATCACTCGTCCAACTATGTACTTATCACTGGCTGGCTTGGGGGTAAATATCGTGTCAAACTATGCACTGATGTTTGGACACTTTGGTTTTCCCGCACTGGGTGCGGTTGGTGCCGGTTGGACAACAAGTGTAGTCCATTGGGTCATGTTTATAGCAATGCTGGTTTTTGTTTGAAAGCAAATAGGTTTGAAAACTACCGCAAATTTTTGGCTTTTGGCAGACCCGCATGGTTGTATCTGCGTGAAATATTGAGAATTGGTTTACCGAATGGTTTTGGTTTAGCCGCAGAAGTTGGGATGTTTGCGATGGTTTCCTTATTGATGGGAACGTTTGGGGTGACGGCAATCGCCGGACATCAGGTTGCAATCAATATAGCTTCCGTAACTTTCATGCTGCCGATGGGACTTTCAATTGCCATTTCGATTCGGGTTGGTCAGGCAAAGGGCAGGGGTGATTATGTAGATACACGATATATAGGATATGCCGGAATTATACTTTCCATATTGATAATGGCGGTAACCGCGTCAGTCTTTATTTTAATTCCGGAAAAGATTGTTGGTTTATATTCAGATGATGCGAATGTCCGGACTCTGGCAGTACAATTACTTTATATGGCCGCGATATTTCAGTTGTCTGACGGAATGCAAGTAGGTGCACTGGGAGCATTGCGCGGTCTTAAAGACACACGTGTTCCATTTGTCGCAAATGTAGTTGCCTACTGGGGTGTCGGGCTGCCCTTAGCCTATCTGGTGGGCGTGTATTATAAAGTTGGTCCTGTAGGAATGTGGGTCGGTCTGATTGTGGGCTTGAGCATTGCCGCCGTGTTTCACAGTTTGCGTTTCAGGATTCTCACTAGGCGTCTTTTAAGTCTTCCGGAACATGAAAAATCTGCTGACAATCAGATTTTACAATTGGTCACAGACTAAAAAATCAATTTTTTGAAATATCAAAAAAACAAAACACTCCCCTCACATTGTTTGGAATCGTAATTGCAGGTGAGATTGATTCTAAATTCCAGCTTACATTTTCTATGTCTGTCTCAGGCACTTGAGAATCTGGCAAATATTTTCCCCATCATTTAAGACTCACATTTAAAAAAAAACTATGGCAGAACCAACCAGTGTTCTTTCAGATGTACGGCTTCAGTTTCAGGATTTTTTTGGTGCCCTAAGTCTTCCGAAACGGATCACGATCTTGGCAGCTCTTGGAATCATCCTTATCGGCATGGTGAGTATGATTTTTGTGGCAAACAGATCATCATGGGCCCCTTTGTTTTCAAATGTTGAACCTGGAGATGCTGCCGCGATAGTTGAAAAACTTCAGGAAAATCAGATTCCCTATATGCTTGCGCCTGGTGGTAGAACCATTATGGTTGAACCGCACAGAGTTGATCATGCTCGTTTAACATTAGCAAAAGAAAAGGTTTTGCCGGGGAGTGGTGTAGGTTTTCTGGATTTGTTTGCTACACCCAGTCTGGGAGAAACAGAATTTCAGCAGGGAGTTAAATTCCGTGTCGCCCAGGAAGGAGAACTGGCACGGCTGATTTCTACTATTAATGTAGTTAAGTCCGCAAAAGTCTCTTTAGCAATTCCGCAAAAAACATTGTTTTCAGATAATCAGGTTGAACCAACTGCTGCAATTGCGCTTAATCTTACCAGCAGCGGAGCAAGCCGAAAACAGATTGAAACTATTGTTCATCTTGTTGCAAGTGCTGTCGAAGGTCTTTCTCCACGAAATGTAAAAATTACTGATCAAACCGGAACCCTGCTCAGTCGTGGTATTTCAGATGATTCTGCCGGTGGAAAGATGAATGATAATTATTCATACAAAAGCCGATTGGAAAAGGAACTGGAAGCAAAAGTAGTGCGGCAAATTGAGGAGGTCGTTGGTAAAGATCGTGTGAGGGTCAATGTGTCGGCTACCCTGCGTTTTGATCGTCAGACTATCAAGGAACAGTTGATTGACCCTGATCAAACCAGTGTAGTCAGTGAGCAGATAGTCGATGAATCTTCAACAGGAACCCGTTCAATTCCAGTAGGTCCGGCTGGTGTTACCACCAATCTTCCGGAAGCAACCGGCAGAGAAGCCGCAACTGTTTCAGAATTCAGCAAGAAAAATTCAACACGTAACTTTGAAAGTAGTCGCCGGGAAATAATTCTGGAATCCGCAGTCGGCGAAGTGGTTCGCCTGAGCGTATCTGTACTTTTAGATAACAGGCGTTCACAAATACTTGATGAAAGTGGTAATTCATTAGGACGTACGAATACCCCTTGGACGGAAGGGGAAAAGGAAACTATCGTTGGTTTGGTAAAAGCTGCAATGGGCTACAATGAGGAGCGTGGAGACAGAGTGTTTGTAGGCAATATGCCGTTTGAAGCCGCGGTTGAAGAAGATAAAGCCTCTGAAATAGAAGCCACGAGAATCCGCAACAAATTCATTTTGGATGTAGTACGTTACGTTGCTCTAGGTTTGTCAATTTTAGCGCTCATAATGTTGGTCATCCGTCCGATGGTTCAGCGGCTTAGTTCCAAACCTGCAGACCTTGATCTTCTCATGGGAATGCCGGCAACCATTGGAGAACTTGAAGGAGAGGAGTTGGAAATTCCAACTGAGCGTGAATCCGGAATTCCGCCCAGAGAAAAGATTCTCGAAATTGCCAAGCAAGATCCTCTAAAAACATCCGCACTCATACACACTTGGTTGCGCGA
>JAESQU010000030.1 GCA_016764995.1 SAR324 cluster bacterium
GGCCAGTGCATGGCGTAAAGTAAACCCAAAGTTTCTTCGGTACGCTCCTTCAAATAGCTCGCGTTGATCTGAAACGGATGAAAACGGCGGATGTCAACGTCCCATAAATCCAGCGGAGGATGTCCGTTTATGATCCACTCGGAAAGAGCTTTTCCTGCACCGCCCGCGGACTGGATACCGATGGAGTTGAATCCTGCCGCAACATAGAAATTTTTTAGTTCCGGAGCTTCACCTAAAATGTAGCGATCGTCCGGCGTAAAACTTTCCGGGCCGTTGAAGAAAGTCTGAATTCCGGCATCTTCCAATTTCGGAATACGGTGAATAGCATTCAACATTGCCGGTTCAAAATGATCCCAGTCTTCCGGAAATTGACCAAAGGAAAAATCTTCCGGAATTGTTTCTAAGGGACGCGGTTTAGACTTCGGTTCAAAACAGCCGACGAGCATTTTACCTGCGTCTTCCTTGGCATAAATCCAGTTGCTCGGATCACGCAAAACAGGAAGAGTCGGCGGCAAACCGATGTCATCTGTGACAATATAAAAATGCTCTGCCGCATGCAGCGGCAAATGCGCTCCAGCCATCAATCCAACTTGTCGTCCCCAAAGTCCGGCGCAGTTAACGACGATTTCCGCAGAAATAATTTGGGATTCCGATTCTTCGTTTTCTCCGGAACCTAGAATTGAAGACACCACTTTAACTCCGGAAACCTGTCTCGCACCGGACGTTCCGACATTTTTCGTTTCGATTCCAATAACTTTTACATTTTCAAATATTTTCGCACCGCGCATTTTAGCGCCTTTTGCCATGGCCTGTGTCACATCGATCGGATTCGTCTGGCCGTCTTTTGGTAAAAATACTGCGCCCACGAGGTCGTCAATGTTCAGGAGCGGATACAACTCCCTTGCTTCACGCGGCGAAATCACTTCCACTTCGAGGCCAAAACATTTTGCCATCGACGCACCGCGTTTTAGTTCCTCAAAACGTCCTGCATCCGGAGCAACTGTTATTGAACCATTTTGTTTGAAACCGGTCGCCTGTCCTGTTTCCTCCTCCAAAGTCGCATAAAGTTCGCTCGTGTACTGCGCCATTTTCGTCATATTTTTTGTGGCACGTAGTTGTCCCACAAGCCCTGCCGCATGCCATGTTGTACCGCTAGTTAACGCCTTGCGTTCCAGCAAAACCACATCATTCCAGCCGAGTTTTGTTAAATGATATGCGACACTACAGCCGATTACGCCGCCGCCGATGATCACTACCTGGGCTTGCTTTGCTAAAGTTTTCATAGAGTTTTTCGAGAATTAAATGGAATTGATTGCGTCTTTGATGAATTGCAAAAGAATTAGTTTTACATCTTTGAGAATGCAGGGTCAACCACATTATTGACATAAATGAAAAAGTTTCTTGCAGCTGAATACTTTGTTTGATTGTACGCCTAATTCTGTCTTGTTGCTCCAAAATAATCCTGCCATAATAAGCAGCATTAAAATAACTCTGAGCAGAACCACGCCTCTCCAGTTCAAAGCATCAAATTCTACTAAATGTCCCAGGAAAAAGCAGATCAAATTGTCATCATTGGTGCAGCAGAGCACAACCTTAAAAATGTCAGTCTCAAGATTCCACGTGACACGCTGACTGTTTTTACCGGTGTCAGCGGTTCCGGAAAATCATCGCTGGCATTTGATACTATTTTCAAAGAAGGACAACGACGTTTTGTTGAATCACTTTCGGCATATGCGCGCCAATTCCTCGGACAATCAGACAAACCCAAAGTTGAGCATATTGAAGGACTAAGTCCGACTATTTCCGTAGATCAAAAAACCGTCAACCGAAATCCGCGCTCAACCGTCGGCACAATCACGGAAATTTACGACCATTACCGACTCCTTTTCGCTCGTCTGGGCAAACCGCATTGTCCGGAATGCGGAACACGTATCACCTCACAGACTCCGGAACAAATCACAGATTACGCATACGTGGATGCGCTGAACGAGCAGTGTTTGATTCTTGCGCCAATGGTGCGGGAGCGTAAAGGTGAGTACCGTAAAGAACTCGAAGAATGGGCTTCAGAGGGTTACGTGAGGGCCAGAATCGACGGTGAAGTCCGCAGACTTGATGAAGATATTAAACTCGCCCGTTACGAAAAACATACCATTGAATTAGTACTGGATCGGCTGATAATAACTCCTCAAGAAAAAAGCAGATTCACGGAAGGTATTGAAAAAGCACTCCTGCTCGGAAATGGCCTCGCGATTTTACATTACGCAAAAACAAATTCCGAAAATGATACAGAAAATCAACTTGAACAAAGTCCGCAAAAAGATCATTTGTTCAGTCAGTTGATGGCATGTCCAAGTTGCCAGATTGCCTTACCGGAAATGGAGCCGCGTTTATTTTCATTTAATGCGCCGCAGGGAGCATGTCCAACCTGCAACGGTATCGGTCACACCAGTACTTTTACCGAAGAAAAACTTTGTGATGCTGAACTTTCTATTAGTGACGGTGCAATCAAATGCTTTACTGAAAAGGGGAATTTACTCTATACCAAAATCGATCAGAGGCATGTCAATAGTTTGCTGAAATATTTTGAAATCAACGACAAGACTTTGTGGAAGGACTTATCCGTGGAGCAGCGTCAATTGATTTTGTACGGCAACACAAAAATGAAAATCGGTGTCTCAAATGTTTTTCGCTTTCCGGCACAATTTCTCAAGAAACTCGAAAAACAGCAATGGGCCGGTTTTATTCCAATTTTGCAGTTCGTTTATCGTTTCGTCAAAGGGCCGCTTGAAAAATTTCAGCATACCGCCGTCTGTCCGGACTGCGCTGGTAAACGTCTCAACAAAATGGCTCTTGCGGTGCGTTTGCATGGACACAATATCTATACTCTCGCCAATGAAACAATAGAAGCCTCTGTCGGCTTTTTTGAAAATTTAAAACTCACTGAAAATGAGAAAAAAATCGGACGTGATATTTTCCGTGAAATTCGAGATCGTCTCATTTTTTTAAATGATGTCGGCGTAGGTTACCTTACACTTGACCGTTCAGCGGCAACTTTATCAGGCGGAGAAGGACAACGTATTCGGCTTGCGTCACAACTTGGTTCCGGCCTGCAGGGTGTGCTTTATGTGCTCGATGAGCCTTCAATCGGGTTGCACCAGAGCGACAACAAAAAACTGATCCGTACTTTAAAAAAATTACGTGACCGCGGAAACACCGTTTTGGTGGTTGAGCATGACAAAGAAACCATCGAATCTGCGGATCATTTAGTTGACATCGGCCCAGTTGCCGGACAGGACGGCGGACATATCACAGCCCAAGGTTCATTAAAAAATATAATCGAAGCTCCGGAATCCGTCACCGGACAATTCCTTTCGGGCTTAGAGCAAATCAGCATTCCGGAAAAACGTCGTTTGCCTTCCGGAAATAAAATAACAATTACAGGTGCGACTTTCAATAATCTAAACAATATAAACTGTGAAATACCACTTGGAATTTTTGTCGCGGTGGCAGGAGTTTCCGGTTCCGGAAAATCATCTTTGATTGACGGTATTCTCAAAAAAGCTTTGATCTGCCATTTAAATCCAAACAGCAAAGAAATTCCCGGACCACACAAAAAGCTTTCCGGACTCGAAAATGTGGATCGCGTGATTAAAATTGATCAAGCTCCAATCGGCCGCACACCCCGCAGCAATCCCGCGACTTACACCAAAGTTCTTGATCCGATCCGCGATTTGTTTGCGCTGATGCCTGAAGCAAAAGCGCGTGGTTACAAAAAAGGGCGTTTCTCATTCAATGTCAAAGGCGGACGCTGCGAGGATTGTCAGGGAGCCGGTTTAAAAACGATTGAAATGCAGTTCCTGAGCGATGTGCAAATTCCCTGTGACACATGCCGCGGTAAACGTTTCAATACGGAAACTCTGCAAATATTCTATAAAAACCGTACTATTCACGAAGTTCTCGAAATGACGGTTAAGGAGGCAGAAAATTTCTTTTCCGCATTACCAAAAATTAACCTGATTCTACAAACTCTGCTCGACGTTGGTCTAGGTTACGTGAAACTTGGACAGCCCTCCACAACTCTTTCCGGAGGAGAAGCACAGCGTGTCAAGCTTGCCTCAGAGTTGAGAAAAACGGCGACAGGAAATACTTTTTACATTCTGGATGAACCCACAACCGGTTTGCATTTTAAGGATATTCGTTTGTTGCTCGCTTGTCTTAATCGTCTGGTTGACCAAGGCAACACCGTTTTAGTGATTGAACATAATTTGGATGTACTGAAAGTTGCCGATCACCTGATTGAGCTTGGACCGGGCGGCGGAAAATACGGTGGTGAGGTTGTTTGCGTGGGTACTCCTGAAGAATTGGCGGAGCAGGGAACTCTAACCGGAAAGTTTTTGAAAACTGTTTTGGAAAAAGGAGCAGAGAAAAACAGTTTCAAAGTTTCAGAGTTTCAGAGTTTCAGAGAAGAGGAAGAACAAAAAAAGTTCAAAGTTTCAGAGTTAAATAGTCCGAAAGAAATTAAGAGTGAAAAAGTTGAGGAGAATGCTGCCGCTTTCGAAAGTTTGGGAAAATCAGCAAATCACTCTCGTGACATAATTATCAAAGGTGCGTCAAAGAATAATTTACGTAACATTGATGTGCGCATTCCAAATAATAAAATGACAGTCATTACAGGTGTTTCTGGTTCAGGCAAAACAAGTTTGGCTTTTGATACAATTTTCGCGGAAGGACAGGCACGTTATTTGGAATCGCTTTCAACTTACGCACGGCGCTTTTTGGGACGTATGGACAAGGCACCGGTTGATTCGATTGATGGGCTTTCTCCGGCAATCGCAATCAACCAGAAAGCCACCGGACGCAATCCTCGTTCGACAGTTGCGACCACAACCGAAATCTATGATTATTTGCGATTACTGTTTGCGCGTATCGGCAAAGCACATTGTCCGACAACCGGAAAACCTCTGATCGGTTACAGCCCAACCCGTGCCGCAACTTATTGCGCTGAAAATTATGCAGGACAGCGCCTTGAATTACTTGCTCCGCTATTTTTGCCGGGATCAAGGAAAATACTCCTGCTCGATCATCCAAAACATTTGCCGAATGTGATCGACTCGTTGGAGCAGGAAGGTTTTGTGCGACTTTATATAAATGGAAAACTCATCCGTTTGGATGAGTGGAAAGAAGAATCTGCTAATTTTAAACTCAACAATAATACCACAATTGATTTGGTAATTGATCGTGTTCGTGTAAATCCGGATGAGCAAAAACGATTGGCGGAAGCAATTGAAAACGCTTTTCAACGTGGACATGGTTTGCTGAAAATTTGTTTAACAGATCAAGCCGGCAAAACTAAATTCTTGTCCGAAACTCCGGCAAATGTTGAGAATGATTTCAGGCTCTCTTTTTTTCAGCAAGAGGAGCTTTCACCACGCATGTTTTCTTTTAATTCGCATGTAGGAGCGTGTCCGACTTGTGATGGTTTGGGTGAATCAGTTCGCCTCCACGATCCCAAATGTGTGGATTGTGGTGGAGAAAGATTGAAGGCGGAATACCGTGCGGTGACGATAA
This sequence comes from SAR324 cluster bacterium, assembly GCA_016764995.1. Classification (GTDB taxonomy): domain Bacteria; phylum SAR324; class SAR324; order SAR324; family NAC60-12; genus Arctic96AD-7. The sequence goes on from JAESQU010000030.1 coordinate 5,569, forward strand.
ATGAGAGAAACATCAGCCATTTTTGTCAACTGACCATTCCGGATGCACGACGCGAAATTGAAAACTGGAAACTCACTGAAAATCAACGCACTGTTGCCGAACAAGCACTGGGAGAAATTTTGACCCGTCTAAAATTTTTGGAAAATGTAGGGCTGGATTATTTAACATTGGATCAAAAAGCATCCACACTTTCCGGAGGCGAAGCGCAGCGTATCCGGCTTGCCTCGCAAATTGGATCGGGACTTGTGGGTGTGATGTACATTTTAGATGAGCCGACCATTGGGTTGCATCCGCGTGATACTGACCGACTTATCCGCACATTGAAGCAATTGCGTGATCGCGGAAACAGCGTTATTTTGGTGGAGCATGACTTGGATACAATCCGGCAAGCTGACCACTTGATTGATATTGGACCAGGTGCAGGACACCATGGAGGAAACGTTTCCGCAAGTGGAAGCCCGCACGAAATTTCCGCTAAAAACGAAACTCTGACTGCGCAATACTTGAGCGGTAAAAAATCGATCCCGATTCCGGAAAGTTGCCGGCCCATGAATCCGGAGCATGTGCTTGCTGTTTCCGGTGCAGCCGCAAATAATTTAAAAAAACTTGATGTCAATTTTCCACTGGGAATTTTTACCGTCGTGACCGGCGTTTCCGGTTCCGGAAAATCGTCGTTGGTTGTTGATGTTTTACAAAGAGTGCTGGAAAAAGAATTAAATGGAAAACAGCTCAAACCAGGGTTGCACAAAAACGTTTCCGGAATTGAGCAACTTGAATGCGTAATGGTGATTAACCAGGAGGCAATCGGCCGTACTCCTCGTTCAAACCCTGCAACTTATTCCAAAGTAATGGAGTCATTCCGTGACTTATTTGCATCAATGCCGGAGGCCAAACAACGTGGATTTGCCAAACGTCGCTTTTCATTTAACGCCAAAGAAGGGCGTTGTCTTGCTTGCGATGGACATGGATTTCATTTAATTGAAATGCACTTTTTGTCGGATGTCTGGGTTAAGTGCGACCAGTGCAAAGGCAAGCGCTACAATCGGGAAACTCTGGCAATTAAATATAAAGGTCACACAATCGCAGACGTACTTGAAATGGAAATAGGCGATGCGGTTCAAGTTTTTGAGGCGCAGCCGCGTATCAAACGTATCCTCAAAACACTAGACGAAGTTGGTCTGGGTTACATGAAATTAGGACAAGCCGGAAACACACTTTCCGGAGGCGAAGCACAGCGTTTAAAATTAGCTGCGGAACTTGCGCGTCGTTCACGCGGGCCAACTCTCTATATTCTGGATGAACCAACTACAGGACTACACGTAGACGACGTGGCAAGATTGCTCAAAGTGTTGCACCGCCTGGTGGATGAAGGTCATTCTGTGCTGGTCATCGAACACAATTTAGAAGTGATCAAAACCGCAGATTGGTTGATTGACCTCGGTCCGGAAGGCGGAGACAAAGGCGGTAAATTGGTCTTTGAAGGTACTCCGCAAAACTGCGTCCTGCATTCGACAAGTTATACGGGAAAGTTTTTGGAATCGTGTTTTCAAAACTTTGCGCCTACTATAGCATGAGGCGAGGACTCAGCAAAATAACTATACTACTATCGCAGCTACAAAAGTTAAAACATGAACTTTGAATCCATCAACTACGAATTAACAATTTATTCCATTCTCTGCGTATTGCTTGGAATTCTGATTTGCTGGTTTTACATGAAGAAATCGGTCTTGGCTCAATTATCAGAAAACAAAAGCGTTCAGGAATCATTAAATAATCTACTACAAAGATATGAAGGCCTGCAGTTGGAAAAAATCGAAATTGACAAACAATTCGCTGTTCTGCGGCAGGATGCAAACAAAATCCCTGAACTGGAAGAAAATCTTGATTTGCAGCAAAAACAATTTTCCGCGCTGCAAGTACTGAATGCCACTTTGGAAGAAAGACTTGAGTCAAAGGAAAATGAATCAAGAGAAAAATTAAAATTTTTGGAAGAAGCAAAAAAGCTGATGGGTACCGAGTTTGAAAACCTCTCAACCAAAATTTTTGAAACAAAAGCAAAACAATTTACTGAAGTAAATAAAAACAGTATCCAGAATCTGTTAAATCCGATTCAGACAAAAATGAAGGAATTTCAGGAAAAAGTTGAAAAGTTCCATCTTGAAGATGTGAGCGGACGCGCCTCGATAAAAGCAGAATTTGAACACTTTAAGGAAGTCAGCACAAGTTTAAGCCAGGATGCGCAAAATCTCACCACCGCACTTACGGGTGACTCAAAACAACAGGGTGATTGGGGAGAAATGATTCTGGAGAAATGCCTGCAGAACGCGGGATTGATTGAGGGTGAGCACTATCAAAAACAAACCCAAATTAAAAACGATGAGGGCACACACCAGCGTCCAGATTTTATCATCAATCTGCCGAATGAGCGTATCTTGATTGCGGATTCAAAGGTTTCGCTGAAAGCATACAACAGTTATATGTCTGAAGAGGATGAAGAAAAACGCAAAGCCTACGCCAAAAAACATCTTCAGTCCGTGCGTAATCACATTCAGGGATTGTCTTCAAAAAGTTATCAGGAGGGATTCAAAGAATACGGTTCACCGGACTATGTACTCATGTTCATGCAGATCGAATCCGCCTACTCACTCGCACAGAAACTTGACTCCGGTTTGACTGCTGACGCGTTTAACAAAAATATCATTATTGTCACTCCTGCCAGTTTGATGATGGTGGTCGGGATTGTAAATCAACTCTGGAGACAGGAAAAGCAAGTTCAAAATGTAAAAGAAATTTTTGAACGTGGCGCTAAACTATATGAAAAAATCAATGGTTTCCTGAAAGATTTTGTCAAGATTGGTGATAAACTTAGTGATGCAAATAAGTCTTATGATAATGCGTATAATAAACTGAGTGAAGGCAGAGGTAGTATGGTGAGTCAGGCTCAAATGCTGAAGAAATTAGGCTTAAAAACTACCAAGTCAATTCCCAGAGAATTCAAAAAGGCCATTGAGGATTCCTCCGAAAAACAGTCATAAACCGCATTTTCACGCAGGCTAAGAGAAATCCGTTCCGAAGTAATTGAACCGCAATTCACGCTTTAAGCTTGAAAAAAACTGCTGATTCCCATTGTGTTCCCACTTTGTTTACCCACTGACACGTCTCTAACTGTAAGATTGTCACCCTATTTTCGACAAAATAAACATTGTCATTTTAAAAAAAGTAGTATATTTTTGTTTTTTTATTGACAATTTTTAATATATAGAACATAATTCCAATATATCAAACACTGAAGAGTTTTTCGCCACCATATTTAGATGCCGACACAAGCTCACAAAATTGGACAAATGCATGATTTGGAAATCTTAAATTTAATCCCGTCGCTAATTTCGTAAACACAGAATATAGACAAAAAGAGGTTTTATGAATAGTTGGAAAGAACAATTGTCATCGCAAATCCCCCAAGACTGGGGTAAAGAAATTGATATTTTTGAAACACAAATTGAGTTGCGTAAACGAGGTAAGCTTGACGAAAAGATTTTCGCCGAAACGCGTTTGCGGCGTGGTGTCTATGGACAACGCTACGACAACGGACAGCGACACGATGGTGAGCAAACGCAAAAACTCGCTTATCCTTCAGGTTTACTCAAAGGGCCCGAAACCGTTTGGGACGCACCTGGAATGCTCCGGATTAAAATTCCTTTTGGCGGAGTAACTCCGGATCAACTGGACGTTTTAGCGGAAGTCGCTGAGGAATATTCCAACGGAATCCTGCATGTGACCACTCGGCAGGATTTTCAGTATCATTATATTCACATTGAAGACACGCCGGACATCATGCGCCGTTTGGCTGCAGCTGGTATCACAACTCGGGAAGCATGCGGAAACAGTGTGCGCAACTTGACTGCTTGCCCAAAGGCAGGAGTTTGTTCCGGAGAAGAATTTGATGTGACTCCGTATGCCCGCGCACTGACTGATTTTTTGTTGGGACATCCCGACTGTCAGGACTTTGGACGCAAGGTGAAAATCGCTTTTTCCGGATGTCAGGGCGAAGCGTGCGGATTGGTAATGATGCACGACATCGGAGCACTCGCGGTTAAAAAAACTCGTCGCGGAAAGGATGTTCATGGCTTTGCACTGTACGTCGGCGGCGGACTGGGTACGGTTCCTTATCAAGCAAAACTGTTTGACGCTTTTTTACCGCCGGAAGAATTGTTACCGATTTCTCAGGCCATCGCACGAGTCTTCGGTCGTCTGGGTGAAAAAAAGAACCGCGCCCAGGCACGGCTGAAATTTTTGGTCGTCAAACTCGGAATTGAGGAATTTCGACGTCTTGTTTGGGAGGAGCGTCAAATTTTACCGGATGATCCACACTGGACTTCTTATCTCGATCATTTGCCGGCTTATGGTGAAACGCCTTTGAAACCACCTTCGCCGCTTTCCGCAGAAAAAACTCTTCCGGAAGGGTTTGCTGAATGGCAGCGTTCCAACGTCAAAGCTCAGAAGCAAACTGGTTACGCGATAGCAACTGTGGCTCTGCCACTGGGCGATCTCAGCAGTGATCAAACTCGCAAACTGGCTGATGTTGCCCGCCGTTATATCGGTGACAACATCCGAACAACAGTCGAACAAAATTTCGTTTTCCGCTGGGTAAGTGAGGAGGATCTTCCGGATTTGTATGAGGATTTGCTGGAAATCGGCTTGGGTGATTCCGGAGCAAATACAATTGTTGATGTAACTGCCTGTCCCGGAACCGATACCTGTAAACTCGGAATTTCTGCAAGTCGAGGCTTAGCCGAAGAATTACGTAACCGCCTCGCGGCAAAATCTTTTGAAATGGACGAAGCCGTGCGAAGTTTGCGAATAAAAGTCAGCGGCTGTTTCAACTCTTGCGGACAACATCATGTGGCGGACATTGGATTTTTCGGTAACAGCCGGACCCTGAACGGTTACAAAGTGCCGCATTTTCAGGTCATCCTGGGAGGACAATGGGCAGAAAACGCAGGATCATTTGGAATGACAATCGGCGCGATTCCTTCCAGACGTATTCCGGAAGTAGTGGACCGTATAACGGATCACTTTGTTCTCGTCCGCAATCAAGGAGAAAATTTTTGTGATTTTGTTGCACGAATTGGTAAAAAAGAATTGCGCTCACTGATTGAAAACTTGATGAAAAACGCACCGTCTTTTGAGGATAATCCGGATTTCTATCATGATTGGGGCGATCCTCGGGAATTTACGATGTTGGACCGCGGAATCGGAGAATGTGCCGGAGAAGTGATTTCAGCTTCGCAATTCGATTTGGCGGATGCGGAGAGGGAAGTCTTTGATGCGCAATTGGAATTGGAGAAGGAAAATTACGCTGAAGCAGACGCACTGGCTTATCAAAGTATGGTTGGCGCCTCACGCGCGCTGGTTAAACAACAGTATTTTGATGTTCCTGAACCACCTGACATTGTGGTTGAAGAATTTACTCAGCGCTTTCTGGATACCGAATTGTTTTATGACAAATACGCGAAGGGTAAATTTGCGCGCTACCTTTTACAGCGGCATCAACAAGGACCAGTTAACGCAGACGCCGATTCAGTACACCAGTTGATAGATCAAGCGCAGTTGTTTATAGACGCGGCACATGCTTGTTACGCCCGATGCGCTGTAGAATAACTTTATGATAATTTTTTTGCCAACAAGATCACCAGACACAAACGAAAAGCGAAAACTTTTCTTCCTTATTCTTTGCGATCTGGTGCTTAAACAAACATCACTTTATGGAGTATTTTATGGAACTGCAACGTCTCAGCGTTAAATTAGTTGCGGAATCGACGACTGTCAAACCACTGGAATTAGTACCTGTCTTTCACGCATGGATTCGCAACCAAAAATTGAAAGACCATTTAATGATTGATGTGGCCGACTATAACCATGTTCCAGAAGGTCCCGGAACTTTGTTGGTGACTTATGAAGGAAATTATTCCCTGGCACAAGAGGATGGTAAAATAGCTCTGCTATATCAGCGCAAACGATTATTAGCAGGAACACTTACAGAACGCTTGAATACAGCATTGAAGGCGGTTTTGACTGCTTCAGAATTATTGGAGCAGGAAGATGAATTCCGGGATCGACTAAGTTTTGACCGAAACCGTTTTTGGGTAATTTCAAATGACCGTCTGAGTTTGCCGAATACTGAGCAATCGTTTGAGGAACTCAGTCCAGCATTATCCGAGATTGCAACAGAATTTTTTGGTCATGACAATTTCATTCTCAGCCGTCAAGGCGGAGAGAAAGAACGGTTGAGTGTCTTAGTTGAGTCTTCTGTTTTGAATTAACTTCTGCATCATTATTTTTGGAAGTCTCGCAAAAAATAGCACGTCTAGATTGCTCTGCTCAATATCAGCGGCATACTTGAAAACTCACAAATTTCAGGTTTGTCGTTCTGCTTAAACCTTTTCCTCCGGACATTCCGGAGGAGTGGTACTTAACTCCAAAAATTCCGCTTCGCTTCAAATCACCTCACTAGACGAACCATTCAACAAGTCGTTGCGGTCTTGAGTTCCAACAAAAAATCCGAGATGGAAACCGCATCTTTCCGGAATTATTTCCATAATTGCCCGAAAATCTCCAACGTCTCCTAAGAACGCCGCCGTGGATCAAATGCAGAATTAGCTCTTGCGTTTGAAAGACAATACGTTCATGCTTCATGTTGCGGAAAGCAAATTTATCTGTTTCTTTTGCTATTAAGTCATACACTTCCAACGAAGAGGCCGTGATGCACATTTTATTTATTGCTCCCAGTTTTCCAAAATATCAACCACAATTTGTCCGTGCGCTTGCCTCAGTCGGCGCGAAAGTAACAGGAATCGGCGAGGGACCTGTCGATTCACTGACAGATGAACTCAAACACTGGTTGGATGATTACGAGCAAGTCTCTTCCGTTTGTAATGAACAGGAAATGGTCGATACGGTACGCCGTATTCAGCAGCGAGGCTGGGTCGATCGTTTGGAAGCGACCATTGAAGCACACGTCATGGCGGCCGTACGAGTCCGGGAGGAGTGTGGAATTCCTGGCTTAACAACAAAGCAGGCATGGCTCTGCAGGGATAAGTCAACAATGAAAGAATTTGCTCGTGAACATGGTATTCCCTGCGCACAATCCATTGCGGCATCATCTGTGGAAGAGGTGGTCAATTTTGGAAAAAAGGTTGGCTATCCAATCATCCTAAAACCCCGTGACGGCGCAGGCGCATCTGCGACATGGCGTGTAGACAAGGAAAGAGATCTGGAACACGCCATGCACGACACTGGCGTCATTCATGGGCATTCAATTGCAGTGGAGGAATTTATCGAAGGTCATGAGGGGTTTTATGATACGATGATTGCGGGGGGGAATATTTCTCACGAGTTCATCAGTCATTACTATCCAAACGTATTGGAGGCCATGCGCACCCGCTGGATTTCACCGGTCATTATTCACACAAATCGTATGGATGCGCCAGGATATCAGGAAGTAAAAGATCTTGGCCGACACATGATCCGCAAAATGGAACTCGACACAGCGCCGACTCACATGGAATGGTTTTTTGGAGAAAAAGGCCTTAAATTTTCTGAAATCGGAGCGCGTCCTCCTGGAGTAGGACACTGGGATATTTACTGTGCAGCCAACGATATTGACCTCTATCAGGAATGGGCTTCAGCAGTTGTTCACGGAAGTTGTCCTGGCACACTATCCCGGAACTATTCGGCGGCTATTATCAATCTGCGTCCAACACAAGACGGTCACATTCAACGTTATGAAGGCTTTGATCGTATCCAGGAAAAATATGGTGAATGGATTTTCAAATGTCACTTACCTCCTCCTGGAAGCCCCACCCAACCTGTGGGAGAAGGATACATGGCTAATGCTTGGATACAAATAAAATTTCCGGATTATGACGGTCTGAGGGAAATTTTGGAAGACATCGGCCAGACTTTGAAAGTGATTGCCACGTAATAATTACTCCTCCGCTAGAACAGCAAACGTCGTCGACTGTCCTTCCTTTTTTTATCATCACACAAATTGATTTAAAAAAAATCACTTTTTTAGCTGGATTTTCAAAAAATTTCTATAAAACTGCTGGTGATTTTGTCTGTAATTTTGCTATAGTAAGTACATTTTAAGCTGAAAAGCAAAACGAGCTTTTAAAAATAAAGAATTAATAACGAAAGGATGCTTAGTGACAATTCAGGGAACAGAGGGCCTTCCGCGAGGTTATATAATACCAATAGGCGGCGCGGAGGAAAAAATTAAAAAACCCTTGATTTTACAAAAATTTGCTGAGCTATGCGGAGGTAAAAACGCACGTCTGGCCATCATTCCTACAGCATCCAAACTCAAAGCAACCAGTCAGCACTACATCGATATTTTCCGTGATATCGGTGTAGATCATTGTATAGGACTGCCGATTGAAGAACGTGCTGACAGCGAGAGGGAAGACTACCTGCGTGAAATAAAGGAAGCGAGCGGTATTTTTATTACCGGAGGACATCAGTTACGTCTTTCCACTATTATGGGAGGCACTTCATTAGCCCAGATGATAAGACGTAGAAACGCGGACGGAGTACATTTTGCCGGAACCTCCGCGGGTGCGGCTTTTATTCCGGAACACATGATCTCAGGCGGAAGAAGTACTCCTACTCCGCGCGAAGGAGGAGTCACTTTTGCTCCCGGACTTGGTCTGACAAATCGGATTGTGGTTGATCAGCATTTCCGGCAACGAGACCGATTGGGGCGTCTTTTGTCTGCCGTGGCTTACAACCCTTTTGCTTCCGGAATCGGCATTGATGAAAACACCGCAGCATTTATTGATCCGGATGGAATACTCGAGGTGGTCGGTACCGGAGCAATTACCATTGTTGATCCCAGTGAGTTGTCTCATTCTTCAATGGGCTCCAAAAGTAGAGGAACTCCTATCAATTTGACAAATTTAAGATTGCATATATTAACTGTTGGCGCAAAATACGACATTAACTCCAGACAGGTTTTTCTGAAATAACATTGTTGGTCCAGTAAAATAAACTCAGTAGAACTGAAGACACATAAAATGATCCGCTATAAATAGTTCTCATTGTTCAGGGATATTCTATGTTATTATTTTTTCATGTTAGTTGTGTTATTTTGCAGGATCATCTTTTCGGTCACACTTTTTCCTTTAGCTGAATGAGGTCACATGAAAATCATTTCCACCAATGTTTATCAAGGTCCTAACCTTTTTGCGCATTTTCCGGTAATAAGGCATGTTCTGGATTTAGGAGTACTTGAAGAATGGCCCTCCGCAAAAATTGGACAGGAATTTGTTGATCAACTTGTTGAGGCTCTTCCCGGACTGGACGAACACGGATGCTCATACCGTGAACCTGGAGGTTTCATACGCCGGATGCGTGAAGACGATGGAACCTGGATGGGACACGTCATGGAACACGCGGCCATTGAACTGCAATGTATCGCCGGTTCAGATGTGACTTTTGGACGGACTCGTTCCACCGGAACACTCGGAGAGTACAACATGGTGTTCCAGTACATGCAGCGGGACGTCGGACTAAAAGCCGGAGAACTTGCACTTACACTGCTGTTGCATCTGCTCCCGGATTCGATCAAGAAACAAATTGAAATACTCCCCCCAGCTGATTTTAATTTTGAAAAGGAACGGGATGCCTTCATCAGCTTTTCGCAACGTCACGAATTTGGTCCCAGCACAGCCTCTCTGGTCAATGCTGCCAAAGAGAGGAACATTCCTTTTCTGCGACTGAACCGCTATAGTCTGGTGCAGTTTGGTCATGGGAAATATCAACGCAGGATTCAGGCCACTATCACCAGTGAAACAAGGCAAATTGCTGTCGGCATTGCCGGCGACAAAGAGGAAACCCACAAAATCCTCTATGATCTTGGCCTCCCAACTACTACCCAACGTATTGCTTATAGTGAAGAAGAAGCGATCCAGCAAGCACGAAAAATAGGATTCCCAGTAGTATTAAAACCACTGGACGGCAACCATGGACGAGGCGTTTCGATCAACCTCACTTCAGATGAGCAAGTCATTGTCGCCTTCAAGGAAGCTCAGTCTCAAAGCACCAACAGGGCAACTATTGTTGAAAATTACGTTACAGGTCTCGACCATCGAATGTTGGTAGTAAATGGAGAACTGGTCGCGGTTTCCAAGCGTGTTCCCGGACATGTTGTTGGAGACGGAACTAGCACGATTGAGGAACTAGTTGAAATAGTCAACAGTGATCCACGTCGCGGAATTGGTCATGAAAAAGTGCTTACACGCCTGAAATTTGATGAACAAGCAGAACGTCTACTAAGTGAAGCAGAGAAAAACCATGAAACTGTTTTAGCAAAGGATGAAATTTTTTATCTGTGTGCAGCAGGAAATCTCTCGATGGGAGGAACTGCGATTGACATGACTGATGTGGTTCATCCCGATAATCGTGAAATGGCAGTACGAGCTATCAAGTCGATTGGTTTGGATGTAGGCGGAGTCGATTTTTTGACAGACGACATCACACAATCCTACAAGGATATCGGCGGAGCAATTGTTGAAGTTAACGCCGCTCCAGGATTCAGGATGCACGTGGCTCCAAGCGAAGGGAAACCACGTGACGTAGCGGCCGCAGTTATGGATATGCTTTTTCCACCTGGGACTCCGAGTCAAATTCCCATCGCCGGTATTACCGGAACAAACGGGAAAACGACAACTTCGCGTATGCTGTCACATATCCTGAAAACCAGTGGACATATTGTCGGCATGACCTCCACGGACGGAGTTTATATTGACGGCCACCTAACTGTAAAAGGAGACATGACAGGACCTGTTTCCGCACAAATGGTTCTCCGTGATCCTTCCGTAGATATAGCAGTGATGGAGGTCGCACGCGGAGGAATGCTCCGGACAGGAGTTGGATTTCGCAACTGTGATGTGGCCGCTTGCCTAAATGTCTCAGGCGATCATCTCGGACTCAGTGGGATTGAAACGGTGGAGCAACTTGCAAGGGTCAAACGTATTCTTATTGAAATTGCGACCGATACGGCAGTTCTCAACGCAGACGATAACCTTTGCCTCGAAATGGCAAATCACACAAAAGCAGAAAATATTTGCTACATCACACTTGCAGACAATCATCCTCTTGTACGTGAACACATTCGTGCTGAAGGTCGGGCGGTTGTACTCGAAAAAGGTCTCAATGGTGACATGATCACCATGTATGACAAGGGTTCACATATTCCTCTTCTCTGGACTCACTTGATTCCAGCTACTCTGGAAGGCAAAGCTGTGCACAACGTACAAAACGCGATGTTTGCCGCTGCTCTGGCTTTTAGTATGGGGAAGCCACTTGATGATATCCGTCATGGACTGCGCACATTTAACACGACCTTCTTCCAGACTCCGGGGCGCATGAATATCTTTGATGAACATCCCTTCAAAGTCATTCTGGATTATGCCCACAACGCGGCTGCCTTTAAGGGAATGTGTCATCTCGTCTCTCGTCTGGAAACTCAAGGAAAAAATATCTGTGTGATTTCCATGCCTGGAGATCGAAGGGATGAGGATATTGTAGAAGTAGCAAAAATTGTTTCCGGTGTTTTTGATTATTTCATCTGTAAAGCCGACGATAATCGACGGAATCGCGGATATGACGAAGTGCCGCAAATTTTGCAGAAAATCTTGCTGGAAAACGGAGTAGCTGAAGACAATATCGAAGTTATTCCTGACGAAGTTGAATCGATTCAGCGTGGCCTATCGTTGGCTGAACCTGGAGATTTACTGATGGTCTTCGGAGATAACGTAACTCGCTGCTGGAAACAAATCATCAACTTTAACCAGGATGGAGAGCTCACAACTTCCTCAAAAACAACTGCGCCAATTGTGGAGGATTCTGCTGAGTCCTTTGTTGAACCCTTTACTTTGGGTGCCGGACAACGCTTGATAAAAGATGAGCGAGGAGTGCGTCTTAATACGTTAGAAGAAGACGCGGACTGAGAATACTAATCCCGGAATGAATTAAAACTGGATGAAATTAACTCTTGAAAACTGCCGCCATTTAACTGGTCCAAGTCTGTATTTCCACTCACCCGGAACTGTACTTGACGCTTACATTTCCGGGGTTCCCGTGGAAGAAGTAGTAAAGTGTTGGCAGGAAAAAGTCCATAAATTGCGTGAAGCCGTCGGCTGGAAGCAAACACCATTGACTATTAGAACCAGCCAAAATGGAGTTAGTTTGGCCTTAAGTGCATCAATTGACTCGGTTTATTCTGCCACTGAACTGAATAAAGCCGCCTGGAACAACACTGTTGCCGGACTTTCAGGAGCAACTCCTGAAGATTTCGAGAATATAGTTGCAAAACTCATAGCAAATATTCTGCAAGAAAGTGACCCCGACTTGCTCAAACTCAGTGAGGCTGCCGAAGCGCAAGGCCTTCAGCTACTGGCTGACGAAGAAACCGTAACTCTCGGGCTTGGAGTTGGCTCAAAAAGTTGGCCCGCAGGGCAATTGCCAACTCCTGAAGAAGTTGACTGGAAATCGCTCCGGAATGTGCCGATTGCTCTTATCACTGGAACCAATGGAAAATCTACAGTCGGACGTTTGCTGGCTTCCATCGTCAAGGCGGACGGCAAAGTCCCAGGGTTAACCTCTACCGATTGGATTCAGGTTGGTGATGAAATCCTTGATGTCGGAGACTATTCCGGACCGGGAGGAGCCAGAGCTATTCTGCGGGATACGCGAGTTGAATTCGGCGTGCTGGAATCCGCAAGAGGCGGTATGATGCGTCGAGGGCTTGGTGTGACCCAGGCACAGGCTGGAATAATTACCAATGTCGCAGAAGAACATCTTGGTGAATATGGGGTGAGGAGTCTTGCAGATCTTATTGATGTCAAATTTACGATCTTCCGCCCTCTTGAATCTTCCGGAGGCACTTTGGTTCTCAACGCAGATGATTCCGGACTGGTTGAGTATGCCACAAAATTGAAGCATCCCCTGAGTTGGTTCAGTCTGGACGCAAATTCTCCAATTTTAAGTGAACACCGAAAACAGGGTGGCTCTGTTTGCTACATGGATCAGGGAAAGATTTTTTACGCTCAAGGCACCTCAGCAACATTTATGCTGAATGTGAATGAAATTCCATTCACCCTGAACGGTGCCGCCAGATACAATATCGCAAATTCTTTGGGCGTAATTGCACTGGCAAAAAATCTGGGATTTGCGGATGACGTAATTGTGAAAGCTCTACGCAGTTTTAAGGGTGACATGAATGACAATCCCGGACGAGGCAATTATCTGACCGTAACAGTTCCGGAAGCAAATCGCCCTCAAGAATCTGATGAGGAACAGACGTTTCAGGTGCTGATTGATTTTGCACACAATGCCCACGGCCTCAACGCCATTTGTGAAACGCTTGCTCTGCTTCCTGCAAAACGCAGGTTAGTTGTGGCAGGACATGTCGGTAGTCATAGTGATGAGGAAATTCGTGAAATGACGCGTGTGGTTGCAAAAATACAACCTGTTTTGTTCTTAGTACCTGAAATAAAAGATTATTTACGTGGCAGAAAAATTGGAGAAATTCCCGGACTGGTGCTTGATGAATTGCGTCAGCTGGAGTTTGCGGAAGAAAATATAGGTACCTCAGAGACTTGCCTGGATGGAGTCCATCGTGCTGTGGCGCAGATAAAGTCAGGTGACTTGCTGATGCTTGTCGGACTGGTTGACCAAAACGAAATCCTCGCTTTTCTTGAAGAACTTAAACCGTGATTTTACGCAAAATAATTGCACCAGTTTTTGAGTTACATTAAAAGTCCGCCCAGCAAATTTCAGCAATACTGTAGGATTACACAAACTTGCTGAAAATTATGAACCTTGCGGTATCCAACCTGCAGGAGTCTTTTTGATGACAGAAGGTATCAGTCCCAAGGTTACTGTCATCAATAGTACCATTGATCCACAAAGTAGCAACAGTCCATCATACCTACTCATGGATTGACCAAACCAATTCCACGAGTCACTCAAAAGTCCAAGCTCAAGTGCCTGTCCACTCAATACACCTGAAAGTCCCATTCCTCCGCTGTAAAGTGTGAACCATAGTCCTGTGGCCAGTGATTTGTTTTCCGCTGGAATCAGGACTAGAGTCTCTGAAGTCATGGCAATGCTGGAAGCGGCTTGTACCATGCCAAATAAAATTGTAAGAATTGCAATTGTTATTCGGACTTCTCCTGGGAAAAAGGAGCGCCATAAGAAAAGAAAGAGAATTGAACTAAAGCCAAAATGACAGCAGAGAAAAACATACTTTGTTCCAAACCTGTCCACCATGCGGCCACCTAAAAAAAATCCGGCTAAGGCACCGACTACCAATAAATTTCCAAGAAAAACTATTTCAACTTTGCTCATATCGAGGACATCTTTTTCAATTAAGTTGAAAATTTGTGGACATGCTCCAGTGAAAAGAGTCAACAAAAAGCAATATGCGCAAAATGGTAAATATTCCGGAATGGCAAGAACTTTCAAAAAGGATTTTCGGAATGTCTCTTTTTTGGGAAGGACCTTTTCTAACTCCGGAATACGTTGATAAAAGAAGATCCGTACAGCCAATAAAATCGTGATAACAGCCATCACCGCCTGATACATTCCCAGAGTAGGGTACTGCTCCAAAATGTAAATTACTACCAAGGTGAAAATGATTCCTACAGATTGCCATGTCAAACGCAAACGTCCAAAAAATCGCCCTCGAATATTTTCAGGAATGATGGGGTGGAGAAGGGCAAACCAATTTCCAATATTTAACGCGGAGCCTGTCCCAAAGACTGTTACACCCAAGCCGATGGCCCAAGTCCGGTAAGATTCTGGAACAATACTGGCGATGATCAGCAGGAAAAATCCAATTATTGAAAAAACCATTCCAAAATTTCCAATCAATTTTTTACCATATATGTCCGATAAATAACTAAACGGAATCATGAACACAAATTGTGATAAAGGAAGTAGAGCCAGCAGGATCAGAATGGTTGCGCTCGGAATCCCCAAAAATGAGAAGTAGGCCAGAAGTAGTCCGTTATTAAACGAGAGGTATGACATCCCGCCCAAAGATGTAAAGATCAGAATCATGCGGATTGCGTGTTTTGTTTCTGAATCAGTCATGATTACTTTAATACAATTGAGAATTTATTGATTTTTTGTGTAGAAACAACACAGAATTCTGAACAACTCTAAATGTAGTCTTCAACCTTTTTGCTGGAAAAGAAAAAGGCGGTAAGTTTTGAAGTGGGCAAATTGTTCACCGCTGGTGCTTCCGGAAAGATATTTGCGGTGAGCCTGCGCGATTTTCTTGCGAAAAACAAAACTGAATATCCTTGAAAAACGAGGATAATTACTCCTCATATAATAGGCAACAATGTTCCAGGTTGGCGCAATGACTTCTAGGATTAAATCCCGCATGATATCCAGTGAGGGAGCGGCCTCTTTGGTGATATCGATATCTGTGAGTTTATTGAACGGCTGCTCTTCCATATATTTTAAAAAGCGTTCAATTCTATGTCCTCCACTGACTGGACTTTTCCCTGGAACATCACGTTTGAAAAAATCGCAAATGAGCAAATAACCTTCGCTGTTCAAAAAATTTTTGGTCTGCGCAATTGCTTCTTCCAAAAGCAGATACTGAAAACTTTCACTACAAAGAATGAGGTCATATCGTTTTTCCGTTCGCACATCTTCGTAACGGTTTTCAAAAATTTCGGCACGATCTCCTAAACGATTCCGGACATGTTTGGTTAAATTCGGACTTGGAGAAACACAATCCACGCGATATCCCGCATCGAGCATTTTTTCCGCAAATTTTCCTGAACCACAACCTACATCCAGAATAGAGTTGACTCCCTCCGGAATGTTTTTGAGCAGAAAATTCGCATAGTTTTCCTGTGCCTCAAAAACATTGGCCGGCTCTACCGCTAATTCTTCCGGCCAATATCCATAATGTAGATAGTCTGTTTTATAGAAATGTTTGGAAAACGCTAAGCCAATGTCCAAACCAACTTCTTTTAATTCAACCTTGTGCATAAAAGCGGAAGTGAAAAAGGATTGAGGAGAACAGGGTTTTTGAGATGTGATTTTATCAGCGGCGAACGAGATGCTGAAAAACTCGAACCCCGCAACTGATTCAGGCTTGTTCCATATATTCGATCAGATCAATCAAACGACAGGAATATCCCATTTCATTATCATACCAAGAGATCAGTTTGAAAAACTTATCGTTTAATGCGATACCTGCGCCGGCATCAAAAATTGATGAGAAGGGACTGCCGATGAAATCGCTGGAAACCACATCATCTTCCGTGTAGGCCAAGACTCCTTTGAGTCCACCTTCTGAAGCAGTTTTCATGGCAGCGCAGATCTCCGCATAGCTGGTTGACTTACTTAGTCTAACAGTCAGATCCACAACCGAAACATTAGGAGTCGGCACCCGCAAAGACATTCCGGTCAATTTTCCGGCAATTTCCGGAATGCAAAGTGCGACCGCTTTGGCTGCTCCGGTAGAAGCAGGAATAATATTTTGGGGACCACCACGACCGCCGCGAAAATCTTTTTTAGATGGACCGTCGACAGTAGGTTGAGTTGATGTCACAGAGTGAATCGTTGTCATCAAACCTTCTTCGATGCCATAGTTGTCCAGCACAACTTTTACAATCGGCGCCAGGCAGTTAGTGGTACAAGATGCGTTTGAAACAATATTATCGACACTTGGATCATATTTTTCGTTGTTGACTCCCATAACCAAAGTTTTGATTTCCGGAGACTTTGCAGGCGCTGAGATTACCACTTTTTTTGCACCAGCTTTCAAATGCTCTTCTGCTTTTTCAGATGTAGTGAAAAGACCTGTTGATTCAATCACATAGTCTACATTCAATTTAGCCCAAGGCAAATCGCTTGGATTTCTCTCCGACAAACAATCAATTTTTTTCCCATCAATAATGATGCTGTTATCTCCTGCTTGAACATCACCATCGAATCGTCCATGAGTAGAATCATATTTAAGTAAATACGACAAATTTTCTGCGGGAACAAGATCATTGATCGCGACTATTTCGACATTTGGATTTTTATTTGCGGCGCGCACTACCATGCGGCCGATGCGGCCAAAACCATTAATTGCAATTCGAATTGTCATAACTTCTCCATTTATTTATTTTATTAAGCTGTAAATCTACCATTCATAGAGTAGATTATTGCACACATTTAGTCCAGTTGGGATTGTCTTATTTGAAGACTTTTAGCTCATCTTTTCTTGCGTTCCCGCACAACAATTTTTTCACCATCGGCCAAAATCATCCGTGAACACAAGCCGATGAACAAACCATTTTCCACAACTCCAGGAATCATGTTCAATCGTTGTTCCAATTGAGTGGCAGCAATGATCTGACGAAAACGACAATCTATAATGAAATTACCCTGATCCGTAAGCAAGGGTTGTCCCTGCTTTAGTCTTAAATCTGGACTGCCTCCAAGAGTTTCCAATTCATTAAAAATGACTTGCCAGCCAAAAGGAATTACCTCCACAGGCAAAGGAAATCCACCCAATTGTTTCACGTATTTCTGACCACTGACGATAATAATTTCTGCTCTCGACGCAGAGGCGACAATCTTTTCACGGAGCAAAGCCGCACCGCCTCCTTTTATCATGTTTAAGTCTGCATCAATTTCATCGGCTCCATCAATTGTGAGATCAATATACATTGTCTCAGAGAAATCAATCAAAGGTATGCCTTCGTCTTCAGCCAGTTTTTTGGTGACATCTGAAGTAGGAATGCCTCTAATTGCTAAGCCGTCACGTACCATTTCACCAAGTTTTCTAACAGCAAACTCGGTTGTTGAACCTGTTCCAAGCCCCACTATCATCCCGTCTTTTACATATTCTACCGCAGCTTCAGCGGCACGCTGTTTTTCAGAAATCACACTATTCTTATTTATCAGTATTTTTGTGAGTGAGGACGGAACGCAAGTCTTGAAAAGCCTCCGGAAAGCAGGGACGTCCAGAAGAATTGAGGATGGTTCCGGTAATCCTGGCATTGATGATGAGCTTATCTTCAGGCAATCTCCGGATTTCCTGCATGAAAACGAACTTTACTTTGCTCAGTGAAGCCAACTCTAAGTTCACTACAAAGTCATCTTTACTTTGCAATGAACTGCGATATTCAATTTCAGCCTTAGTAATGACAGGACTGAAACCACGCTCAAGCAAATCAACCATCTTGACGCCATTTGCCTCCAAAAACTTGTGGCGTGTGTGTTCAAGATAATTCTGATAAACAGCATTATTTATCACACCAAAACGGTCCAGTTCATAATCCCGGACTTCCATTTTAAGTGAAAAATGGAGAGTTTCTATGGAAGGTAGCATCCTGAACTCAGAACATGTCAGCTAAATATTATGCGGCTTCCGGAATCGTTTCTTCAAGAACCAAATTTACTGGTTTTTTATTTTCCTCGGCTTCAGCATTTGCCTTTTGTATGGCGGCTCTTGCGGCTTCATCAGCTGCGCGGCGCATTGCTTCCGGATCAATCACGCCTTCTGCGAGTTCATAACCAACTGCAGTGAAAGCATCAAAACCAGTACCTGCGGGAATAAGCCTTCCAAGGATCACGTTTTCTTTCAAACCTCGGAAAGTATCGTGTTTTCCGCCCAAAGCAGCGTCAGTCAGAACTTTTGTTGTATCCTGAAAAGAAGCTGCGGAAATAAAAGACTCTGTACTTAAAGAAGCTTTGGTAATACCAAGCAATTTTGGTTTTGAACGAACAGGACGACGACCCTCTGCAACCAATTCCCGATTGACTTTATTCATTTCTGTTCGGGAAATTTCCTGGCCGACAAGCAAGCTGGAATCACCTGGATCTTCAACATATGCCTTGCGCAACATTTGACGCACAATCACTTCAATGTGTTTGTCGTTAATACCAACACCCTGGAGACGATAAACTTGCTGAACTTCATCCACCAGATATTTCTGCAAAGCTTTTGAGCCCTTGACTGCAAGAATGTCATGTGGATTTGGCGAACCATCAATAAGCGGATCACCGGCACGCACATACTCTCCCATGTGAACTGTTATATGTCGGCCGCGTGGAATTAAATATTCTTTTGAATCACCTTTGCCATCTTCCGGACGGATGCGGATTCGTTGCTTTTTCTTGACATCAGAATCAAATTCAACAATCCCGTCAATCTCTGTGATAATAGCCTGATCCTTAGGAACACGTGCTTCAAAGAGTTCCGCGACCCTTGGCAGACCTCCGGTAATATCCTTATTCCTCGCAAGTTCTCTGGGAATCTTTGCAAGTACATCACCTGCATGAACCTCTAGTCCATCTTCTACCATCAATTCAGATTTAATCGGCAGGGCAAACTCAGTAGGCGTATCATTTTCACGAATGATTACTTTTTTCTTGCTGTTGTGAATTGCAATTACCGGACGTTGTTCCAAGCTTTGGGACTCATGAATTACTTTCCGCGAAACTCCAGACACTTCATCCACTTGTTCCTTAAAAGTTTCGCCTTCACTAATGTCTTGAAAATGAACAATTCCGGTTGCATCTGTGATAATTGGAATGGAGAAGGGATCCCATTCTGCAATTAAATCGCCTTGCTCAACAAACTCTCCTTCTTTTTTCAGGAGGGTTGCTCCCATCGGCAAAGGACGTCTTTCGCGTTCTCTTTCATTTTCAAGGTCAGTTAATTTCTCAGCTGGAATTGTTTTGTCTCCTTCAACAATTACTGCTTCACCACGTCGCCCAAGAATCACAAAATTTCCTTCGCGGTTCTTTACTTCCTTCAGTTCGCTGTAGCGCAAAACTCCGCTAAAACTTGCTTCCCACTTATTCTGTTCAGCCAAGCGACTCGCTGTTCCACCAATATGGAAAGTACGCATGGTGAGCTGTGTTCCCGGTTCACCAATACTTTGAGCGGCAATTACACCAACAGCCTCACCCAAATTGATTAAACCACCGTGGCATAAATCACGTCCATAACATGCTCTGCAAACTCCTGGTACGGTCATACAAGTCAAAGCAGAGCGAATACGAACAGTTTCAATTCTGGAGTTTTGGATAATATCTCTTTCAAGTTCATTCATCAATGTTCCGGCAGAAATAAGAATTTTATTTCCCGCATCCGGATCAATTACATCATCAAGTAAAACGCGTCCTAAAATCCGGTCACCAAGCGGTTCAATGATTTCCCCAGACTCTATCAGAGAAGTCATTTCGATGCCATCCAGGGTGCCACAGTCATCTTCCATCACAACGCAGTCCTGAGACACATCTACCAGGCGTCGAGTCAAATATCCCGAATTCGCAGTTTTCAATGCTGTATCAGCGAGTCCTTTTCGGGCACCGTGAGTTGAAATAAAATATTCCAGCACGTTTAGCCCTTCACGGAAATTCGCATGAATTGGAGTTTCAATAATTTCACCTGAAGGTTTAGCCATCAAACCACGCATTCCAGCCAACTGTTTCATTTGCTGGTTACTACCACGTGCGCCGGAATCTGCCATCATAAAGATCGAATTCACTTTGTGAACACCTTCTTCATCAATGATTTCTTCAGAAAGTCCCGCAGACATTTTTTCAGAAATTTTTTCTGTAGTCCGCGCCCAAATATCAATTACCTGGTTATAGCGTTCACCATCGGTGATTAAACCATCTTGATGCTGCATGTTAATTTTGTTTACATCAATCTGTGCCTTCTTCAACTGTCCGGCTTTTTCTTTTGGTATCACCATATCATCCATACTTATTGAAAAACCTGCCTTGGTTGCATAAGAGAAACCCAAATTTTTAAGCTCATCCAACATCTTTACAGTCTTAACACTGCCTGCTTTTCGATAAGATTCATCTACCAATTCTGCCATTTGCTTTTTCTTGAGATGCACATTTACTGATTCAAATGCCACCTCTTTTGGAATAACCATTGAAAGCATAATGCGTCCAACCGTAGAGTCTACAATTGGTTTGCTTGTATCTCCATTTGCACTTTTCTCATCAGTTCCATGCACTTCAACATCTGATAATCGCACTTTTATTTTTGCATGCAGGTCAACACGTCCATGATCATACGCAACTAGGACTTCTTCACGGTTGGAGAAAATTTTACCTTCTCCTAATGCGCCTTCGCGCAGTCTGGTAATCCAGTAAAGTCCCAGCACCATGTCCTGTGTCGGTGTCATAACAGGTTTTCCGTTTGCGGGAGAGAGTACATTATTTGTGGACATCATCAAAATTTTTGCTTCAAGTTGTGCTTCCACCGAAAGAGGAATATGAACCGCCATCTGGTCACCGTCAAAGTCAGCATTGAATGCTGTACAAACTAGCGGATGAAGTTGAATGGCCTTACCCTCAATCAAAATTGGTTCAAACGCTTGAATCCCTAAGCGGTGCAGGGTTGGTGCACGGTTCAGTAAAACCGGATGCTCACGGACAACCTCTTCCAGTATTGCCCAGACTTCAGGTGGATTTTCCTCAAGAACTTTCTTTGCGTTTTTAATCGTGTGGATTTCCTGATAATCAATCAATTTATGAAATATGAAAGGCTTGAAGAGTTCCAAAGCCATTTTTTTAGGCAGCCCACATTGATTAAGTTTTAATTCTGGTCCAACCACAATCACAGTACGTCCGGAATAATCTACACGTTTACCAAGTAAATTTTGACGGAAACGTCCCTGTTTACCTTTGAGCATATCACTAATGGACTTTAGCGGACGTTTATTTGAACCAACCATTGGACGACCACGACGACCATTATCAAAAAGCGCGTCCACAGATTCTTGTAACATCCTCTTTTCGTTTTTGACAATAATCCCTGGTGCACGCAATTCAATCAGACGTTTGAGACGATTATTTCTATGAATTACACGGCGGTACAAATCATTGAGGTCACTGGTCGCAAAGCGTCCTCCTTCCAATGGAACCAATGGGCGTAATTCAGGCGGTAATACCGGTAAATTTTCAATGATCATGGAATCAACAGCATTACCTGACTTCAGCAGTTGGCTGACTACTTTGAGTCTTTTTGAAATCTTTTTACGTCGGGTTTCAGAGTTGACTTCCCGCATATCAACCTGAAGCTCTTTTTCAAGCTCCACTAATTCAATTCTGCGCAAAAGAATCTGTACTGCTTCTGCACCCATTCCCAATTTCAAATCAGGATGTTTCTCTTCCAATTCACGATATTGGTCTTCTTCCACCAGTTCCAGCACTTCAAGTTCAGAGTCGCCAGGTTCAAGCACTATGTAAGCGTCAAAATAAAGCACACGCTCCAAATCCCTTAACATCATGTCAAGGATGGTAGCAATCCTGCTGGGAACGCCTTTGAGAAACCAGACGTGAGAAACAGGGCAGGCCAGTTTGATATTACCCATCCGATCTCTGCGCACCTTGGATTCAATAACTTCCACACCACACTTTTCACAGGTGATGCCCCGGTGTTTCATTCGTTTGTATTTTCCGCAAATACACTCATAATCATGCACTGGACCAAATATTTTACCGCAAAATAAACCATCACGTTCCGGTTTAAATGTACGGTAATTAATGGTTTCTGAAGTTCTAACTTCTCCAAAAGACCAAGAAGTTACATCATCGGAAGTGGCAATTTTGATCCGAACCGCGGAGTAATTTTTCGGATTTACTGCAATTTCAAACAAATCTCTGAGCGCCATGTTTAGTTGCTGGTTATTGGTTGTTGGTTTATATTTTTATTTACGCCGGAACTTCTACTGCCTCAATTTCTTCAGTGGACTTTTCCGGAATTACTGCTATTTTTGCAGGTTTAGCAAGATCGCTTGCTACTGCCTCTGTCTCATGTAGATCTTCTAAATCATCCAGAATATCTTGCTCCTCATCCTCATCAGATTTTTGGAGTAATTCAATATTGAGGCACAAACTTTTTAATTCACTAATCAGCACCTTGAATGATTCCGGAAGACCTGTTTCCAACTGATGCCGACCTTTGACAATTGCTTCATAAATCTTGCTGCGGCCTTGCACATCATCAGACTTTACTGTCAGCAATTCTTGGAGAGTATATGCTGCTCCGTATGCTTCCAAAGCCCATACCTCCATCTCACCAAAACGCTGTCCACCGAATTGTGCTTTACCACCAAGTGGTTGTTGCGTTACCAAAGAATAAGGTCCTATGGAACGAGCATGAATTTTTTCATCAACCAGGTGATGCAGTTTCATAATGTAGGCGTAACCGACTGTTACTTTCTGACTAAAGCGTTCGCCTGTCATGCCGTCATAAAGCCAGACCTGTCCTGATTTTGACAATCCGGCCATTTCTGCCATTCGATGAATATCGGATTCTTTTGCTCCATCAAAAACCGGAGTAGCCATGTGAATTCCTGGTTTGTATTTTTGCACAAACTCCAAAAACTCCTGATCATCCATTGAGTCAAAATGTTTTTGGGCGACTTCACATTGATAGACATTTTTCAGAAATTCTCGAATTTCCGTAGCAGGATTATTTTGTTGAAGAAATTCCTGAATCTTTTTACCTAAACCGTTTGCTACACGTCCCAAATGTGTTTCTAGCACCTGTCCTACATTCATCCGGGAAGGAACTCCAAGTGGATTGAGTACAATATCAACCGCAGTGCCATCTTCCATATAAGGCATATTTTCAACAGGTTGGATGGTAGAAACAACACCTTTATTCCCGTGACGTCCTGCCATTTTATCACCAACTGAAAGTTTACGTTTGATGGCAATATAGACTTTTATCATCCTGATTACGCCAGGAGGAAGATCGTCTCCTTTGGAAACTTTTTCACAACGATCCTGATAAACATTTTCCAGCAAGTACATTTGCTGAAGCGCATTGCGGACAAACGTTCCAACTTTCAGGTTAATTTTTTTATCAGTAACTTGAATTCCATCAGCCGAATTTAGCGGAATTTTCTGTAGAACGTCTTCGTTGATTTTTGTACCTTTTGTAGCAAGCACTTCACCTTGAACGGAAAGCACATCCGCAGATAACGGTTTTTTAGCCGCAAAAGAAAGTATCCGATTCACAAGGTTACTGTGTACGATACGTATTTCGTCATAGTGATCGTTTTCATAGCGTGCCAGCAGTTCCTGCTCAATTTGTTTGGTGCGCTCATCACGTTCAACTCCTTCACGATTAAAGACAACAACATCCGTCACCACGCCGTCAACTCCCTGAGGAACCCGCAAAGAAGTGTCCCGGACATCTCCGGCTTTTTCACCAAAAATTGCCCTCAGCAGTTTTTCTTCCGGATTGAGTTGTGTTTCACCTTTTGGAGTTACTTTACCGACCAGAATATCTTTGGACCTGACACTTGTACCAACGGCTATAATACCGCTTTCATCAAGATTCTTGAGCGCTTCTTCGCTTACATTTGGAATATCACGAGTGATCTCTTCTTTGCCCAATTTTGTATCGCGGGCAACTGTATCAAGAACATCTATATGAACAGATGTAAAAGTGTCTTCATGCATTAAACGTTGAGAGACTAAAATAGAATCCTCAAAGTTGTAACCACGCCACGGCATGAACGCAATATTGATATTTTGCCCAAGTGCGAGTTCACCATTTTCTGTACAGGATCCATCAGCAATAACATCACCGGCATAAACACGATCTCCTTTTTTTACAAGAGGACGCTGATTGATACAGGTGTTTTGGTTTGAGCGCTGATATTTTATCAAGTGGTAAATGTCAACGTTCGCAGGAACAATCGCATCTTCACTTGAAAGATCAACGTCAGCTTGAATTACTATCCGGCCTGCATCCACATTGTCTACAACTCCTGATCTACCTGCGACTACACAACTTCCGGAATCCAGTGCAGCCTGATGTTCAATCCCGGTTCCTACCAGTGGCGCTTTCGGTTTCACCAGAGGCACACCCTGACGCTGCATGTTGGAACCCATCAGTGCTCGGTTTGCGTCATCATGCTCCAAAAATGGAATCATGGCTGCGGCCACTGAAACTAACTGACGAGGTGAAATATCAATGTAATCAATATTTTCCTTTAAAACCATGCTGAATTCACTGCCTACGCGTGAAGAAATGAAATCATTGATAAAGGCTTTTTTACTGTCAAGTTTTGCGTTGGCCTGAGCAATGCTGTATTTTTCTTCTTCGATGGCAGAAAGGTATTCAACCTTGTCTGTGACTGTACCATTTTCTACTTTCAAATAAGGCGTTTCAATAAAGCCAAATTCGTTGACTCTACCATATGTGGCAAGCGAAGCAATCAAACCGATATTTGGTCCTTCCGGAGTTTCAATTGGACAAATCCGGCCATAATGAGAAGAATGGACATCGCGGACATCAAAACCCGCTCGTTCCCGTGTTAATCCACCGGGCCCCAGCGCGCTCAAGCGACGCTTGTGGGTGATTTCAGAAAGAGGATTTGTTTGATCCATAAATTGTGAAAGCTGACTGCTGCCAAAAAATTCATGAATCGCACCTGCCACCGGTTTTGCGTTTACAATGTCGTGGAGCATCATGGTTTCTGAATCCTGCAATGACATGCGTTCCTTGATGGTTCGCTCCATACGCACCAAACCAATCCGGAATTGAGTTTCCAAAAGTTCACCGACGCTTCTGACTCTCCTGTTGCCCAGATGATCAATGTCGTCTATCATTCTATTTGGATGACCTTCTTTTAATTCAAGCAGATATTTGACTGTCTTTAGAATATCGTCCTTAGTCAGCACAGTGTTATCCAGTGGATCATCAAGTCCCAGCTTTTCATTAATCTTTAAACGTCCAACCTTTGAAAGGCTGTAGCGCTCTCTTTTGAAGAAGAAATTTTGCAGCATCGCCTGTGCGGCCTCCAAAGTAGGAGGATCACCCGGCTTCATTTTTTTGTAGAGTTCAATCAGTGCTTGTTCTGGCGAAGTAACTTTATCCAACTCCAAAGTATCACGCAGTGCAGAGCCTGTTTTTTGCGGACCCATGTGCAATAATTCAATCTCTTTAACACCATTTTCTACCAGCGATGTCAACAACTCGGCTGTTAAGGGCGTATTACATGGAATTAAAATTTCTTCACCTTCTTCTTTGAAAATAGTACGGGCAAGGATGCGGCCCTTTATTTCATGGAGAGTCGCATTGAGCCGTGTGATTTTTGCGCTCTGTAATTTTTTTAATAAACGCTTGTTAATCCGCTGTCCGGATTTGACCAGAACTTCTCCGGATTTTGGATCAGCGATTGGGAGTTGCGGCCGCTGGTCCAGAATAATATCCGGATCCATTACACGATAAAAGCTTTGCGTTTCAAGATCCTCACCTGACTGAACTTCGCTTAAATCGAGTTTTTCAAACTGATAAAAATATTCCAGCAGTTGATCTTCAGTGTAACCCAAAGCCCTCAGCAGAACTGTCGAATGAAATTTACGGCGGCGGTCGATACGCACATAAAGTACATCCTTTTTGTCAAACTCAAAATCGAGCCATGACCCACGCTGAGGGATCACGCGGGCAGAATAAAGCAACTTGCCGCTGGAATGACTTTTTCCTTTGTCATGTGTGAAAACAACACCAGGACTTTTGTGCATCTGACTCACGATAACACGCTCTGTACCATTGATGATAAAAGAACCGGTAGGCGTCATTAACGGTAATTCACCTAAATAAATATCCTGCTCTTTAATATCACGAATGTGCTTTACATCTGAATCAGTTTCCTTTTCCCAGACAATCAAACGCAGCGCTGCCCGAACAGGACACGCGAAAGTAACCCCGCGAACTCGACATTCTTCAACAGAATATTTTGGGTCACCCAAACGATAATGGACATATTCCAAAGTGGAAGAACCACTAAAATCAGAAACAGGAAATACCGAACGGAACACTGCCTCAAGACCTTTGTCCACACGCTGATCAGGTGGAACGTCGCGTTGAAGAAAA
The DNA here is from genome assembly GCA_016764995.1 of SAR324 cluster bacterium. GTDB lineage: Bacteria > SAR324 > SAR324 > SAR324 > NAC60-12 > Arctic96AD-7. Next base: position 32,516 of record JAESQU010000030.1, read on the forward strand.
CGTTCAAAAGAATCTAATTGAACTTTCAACAAATGTGGAACTTTGATCGGAGCAGTAAGGCTTCCGAAGGATTTCCGAATACGATGACGATTTTCTAATGTTGAAGGCATAAGAACTGACTAAGGTTAGGGTTGTTGTTGGTCTTATCTGCGGTTGCATAAATGAAAGCTGAATTCATTTGGGACATGTTTACCGCAGAATGGTTTTTTCACACAATCCGGAACTGTCAAAAACAGCGTTGGTCCGTTTTTTTCTCCGGAGGCACTTTTCCAATTTTCTTCCGACTGGCGGAAAAATCGCGGTGATGGTCTTCAAAGGCATTTCGCATGTGGATAACGACAAGGCTCATGTGGAGGGAGTTTTGAATGTACTTTCCGTAAATATCGGCTTTTTCAAATCTAACCCCTTAATATATTTCTTTTTTTAAATAAAAGCAAATATATTTTTAAATATTTTGTATAATTTTTAGTTTTTCACAAAAACCTGTGGAATTCCATAGTTCCGACATCAACCGAGACAACGGCTTAGGCTCCAATTACAATGAATAATCATGGAGAATCGACTGAGAGTATGGAAAGGATTCTTGAGGTTCGGGATTTGATTGTTCAGAATCGGAAAACGAGAATTGTCGATTTTACGCCAAATTCTCGTTTCCTGAAACCTACTTTCTTTTAATCATCACTCATTATGCCAAGGATGCTCAACAGCGCAATAAACAGGTTTAGCACATCGAGATACAAAGCGAGCGTGGCAGAGACATGTTCGTCAGTGCCGTAGTAGCGCAATATATTTGAGGTATCATAGAGAATGAAACCACTGAAAAGTAACACACTTGCGCCGGACATCACGAAGTGCATGATGGGACTGCCGATGAAGATATTTAATATCCCGCCTGCGATCACAACAATCAAACCGGTCATCAAAAATCCGGACATGAAACTGAAATCTTTTTTCGAGAAAACAACGTAGAGAGTCAGAGACGCAAACGTGATTGCCGTCAAAGCAAAGGCTTCTGCGGCAATTGAAGGCCCAACTTGATACAATAACGGTCCAAGAGTTAAACCTGAAATTGTAGTGAAACTAAAAAGCGCCAGCATGTTCAGTCCCGGTTTACGTGAGACGAACGAAGCAAAAATGATCAGTGCGAATTCAAGGATAAAGAAGAGCATCAGGTTTGGCGCCACCAAAAGTAGTAGTGGACCGGAACCCAAATATGCTCCAACAGCCGCTGTTACCATTGACAAGGCCAGTAAACTGTAAACTTTCTTGATAAAAACTAACCTTTCTGTTGTTGAGACAGAAGCGACGGCGGTAACGCCGCGGGTAAGTGTTGCAGTAGATCCTAATCTCATAATAATCTCCTTTTCATGTTACGAATGTCAGCTTGAACAATATGGATATTTTTGCCAATACTTGAATAGACCTTTAATACTACAGTAAAATGTCTGAAAAGTAAATCAAATATTTAGCAATTTTTGCTTAAAAATACACCTCTTTGCTGATCTAAATTTAGTTGTCTCAATCTATTTGATGAAGAAATCAGGAAGACATCAGCAAATCATAGATCCGTTCGAATTCTTCCAAAGAAAAATAATCAATTTTGATTTGCCCTTTTCCTTGCTGGAATTTAATCTCCACGCGGGTTCTCAGTTGACGCTGGAGTTCTTCTTCAAGATTTTGTAGATGCGTGTCTGTTTCCGTTTTTGAAAGCTTAGTTTCGGAACCTCCGTTCACAGCATTTTTTCCACCCTGTTTTTCCGGACTGACTGCAAGAACATCGAGCTTCAGCCTGACCTGTCGTTCTGTTTCACGTACCGACCATGAATTCAGCAAAAGGCGTTCCCGCATTTCCAACTGAAAAGCGGTGCTGGGAAGTGACAAAATAGATCGAGCATGTCCTGCCGTAATGCGTCCTGTTTCAAGATCATTTTTCAAAGGAGAAGGAAGCTGGAGCAAACGCATTTGATTGGCGATTGTGGAGCGGTCTTTACCAATTCTACGGGCAAGTTCTTCCTGTGTATAGCCGTGGCTTTGCAGGAGGACTTGATAAGATTGTGCCTCTTCAATGACACTCAGATTTTCACGCTGAATATTTTCAAGGAGAGCAACTTCCAGCATTTCGTCATCACCGACTTTCCGCAAAATTACTGGAACCTGAGAAACATTGAGTTGTTTTAAGGCCCGCCAGCGCCGTTCACCAGCAACAAGTTCGTACCTATTTTCCAGACTCGGATGCTTGCGGACAACTAAAGGCTGAAGCACGCCCTGAGCTCGAATTGACTGAGCCAGCTCCTGCAATGATTTTTGTGAAAAATGTTTGCGGGGTTGCTGAGGATTCGGAACAATATGCTCGAGAGAAACACGAATAAAAGTCTGGTCCGGAAAATCAAGTGGTTCGTGATCACGACTCATGTCTTGTTTGAATCAGAATTTTGAGGTTTTTGCAACCACAGAAAAAATTCTTCGTTGCCGCTTTTTTTACCGACAATTGAAGATTTTGTTTGTCCCAGTACGATAAAACCCTGTCCCTCAGCCGCAACTTTGAGAGTGTCCATAACTTTCTCATGAACGGCAGAATCGCTCACTTTCCCACGCTTACCAACTTCATCCGCACCTGCTTCAAACTGAGGTTTAACCAATGCTAGAAGATATCCGCCCGGTTTTAGAAATTCAAGAGCTTTTGGAAAAACCAAACGCAGAGAAATGAACGAAACATCGATCACCACCAAATCTACGTTTTCTCCTAGTTTTTCAAATTCAAGATAGCGAATATTTGTACGCTCAAGGGGCACCACACGTGGATCCTGACGCAATTCCCACGCAAGCTGGCCGTAGCCTACATCGACCGCAAACACTTTTTCCGCTCCGCCAAGCAGTAAACAGTGTGTAAATCCTCCGGTTGAGGAGCCAATGTCAAGTGCGACAAGAGCAGTTGGGTCTATACCAAAATATACCAGAGCCGCTTTGAGTTTAACACCTCCGCGACTCACATACGGCTGGTCTGTACCAAGTACTTCCAAAAGTGAATCAGTACTAATCATACGTCCGGACTTTCCCGCCGGCTGTCCTTCAACCCGTACTTTTCCCGCCATGATCAACGCCTGTGCTTTTTCGCGGGAAGGCGCAAGTTTTTGTTCTACAAGCAGCCGATCAAGACGTTGTTTCATTTGAGTTCTGACTCAACCTTTTTCCGTAAAAGTAAACACACCATCCCAGTCTTTTTCCGGAGGAGACTCCAGGAACATTCCACAACGTTTTACATAAGTTTGGGAGGGTCCATCCTCAGGATCGATGCTTAAAACTTTTTCAAATTCCTTTACCGCATCCGCAAAATTCCTGTCCTGATATAACTTCAGTGCTTTCAGGTATTGTTCCACCACTCCACTCATTTCGCTGCTTGTTTGATTTTTACGTTCCAGCAATTCGTGAACCGGAACAGGCTCATTTTTACCAACCACCCGGATAATATCGAGTTGTCGACTGTCGACGTCATCTTTGACTAATTCATAAGTACTGCCTGAAATCATGCTGAATGTTTTATAAAATTTATTCGCGCCTTCAAGTCTTGCGGCCAAATTGACAACGTCACCCATCATGGTGTAATCCATTCTCTCCGCTGAGCCCATATTTCCCACTACTACAGGACCGCTGTTCAGTCCCATTCGGGTGTAAAGCAAAGGCCGGTTTTGTTCGCGCAAAGTTTTACGCATTTCAACACTGCGTTTTTGCATCTCAATCGTTGCATAACAAGCCACCGTAGCGTGGTCTGGCAGATCTAAAGGAGCGCCCCAAAAAGCAATTATCGCATCTCCTTCAAATTTATCAATAGTACCGTGATATGATGAAATAATGTCACACATTGCAGTCAGATATTCATTTAGTAACTGCACCAGTTCTTCTGGAGTCAAGCCCTCGGAAATTGTTGAAAAACCCTGGATATCCGAAAAAAACGGTGTCAATTCACGCCGCTCTCCGCCTAATTCCAGCATACTTGGATTTGCCACAATTTGATCAATCACAGTCGGTGAGAGATACTGTGAAAATGCGCCTTTGATAAACCCTTTCTGTTTACGTTCCATCATAAACAAATATAGATTGATGGTAACGGTACTTAACACACAAGCAATCAGAGAATAGCTCATGGAGTAGGCAACTCCATAATATACATAAGTAAAAACACCAAATCCTGTATAGGCCGCAATAATCAGTAAAAACAAAGCATTTTCATATTTTGGAATCAGCGCAACAACTACGAAGCAAATAAAAAGTATCAAAAGCACCAACATTTCACTTCCAGAACTGGCAGGACGAATTGGTGCATTATTCATCAGCGTGGTAATCGTATCGGCAAGAAACTCAATTCCATAAATTTCTCCAATGGGACTGGTGAAAATATCGTGCGAAACTTCTGATGTATCTCCAACCAAAACAATCTTACCTCTGATCATTTCCTGAAGATCCTCTGTTTCTTCATCCCATTCATCATCAGGTATACCCTCAAGCTCCATCAAAACTTCAGCCGCAGAAATTCCTGCGGGTGTGTCTTTTGCTAAAAAAGTTGCAGTGGGTGGAAGAGATGGAAAGTCAACCCACAAATCATTAAAAGGATCCAAAGGCACTACAATATCTCCAATCGTGAGCTGCCCATTCTCCAGTTTTGGCTCAACTCCTTTGTACATTGCCAGTGTTTTTATGGCAAATGGCCAGATATTGTGATCCTTTATTTGTTGCGGGAAAAAGCGGACTCTGGAAAGTTTATTTCCGATCAAGGTGTGGTTAGTGTAGCCGCTTTCGGCAGCCACCTTCAGGGTTTCGGTTGGGTAATTGACCTCCTTGAATTTACCATCTTTCCCAAATTCCAGCTGTGCGACTATGATAGTATTACCACCTTTTTCCAGGGCTTCTGCGAGAATGGGGTCCTCATCATAACCGTTTGGAAAATCCATTAAAAAATCGATAGCAGTGACTTTTGCGCCAAGCTTTTTTAAATTTGTTGTCAACTTTGCAATATCAGCTCGTTTGAGCGGCCAACTACCATATTCTTCGAAAAATTGCTCCTCCGTGTCTACAATCACAATCTCATCATAGGCAAACTGAGTTTTCTCCGGCTCCAAAGTATTGAGACGGACAATATGCCGGTTACCCAGCAACCAATTTTCTAATGAAGAAAAAAGTTCCATTTGCTCTGCAGGAACCATCAACAGAAAAAAGGCGAGAGTGATCCAAATATCCGGACGACGAATGAGTTTCAGCATGATTTTCTTTTACTTCAGGTTGAGAATATTACGATATTTTCCAAAAAAAACTAAACAGCTTCTACGGAAACTTAATTCATTGTTGCGGAATTGACAATACATTTTCTTAAAGACTTTAATCAACTTATCATCTCTACACTTGAGTAATTCAAAAAAAAGTTATATTTGATGGACTCGTAAAAAGTACTTCGCAAGAAAATGTTGGCA
>JAESQU010000031.1 GCA_016764995.1 SAR324 cluster bacterium
AAAAAATAAATACAGATTTAAAAAATAATGATTTCATTACACATCAACATCGATCATGTTGCAACAGTCAGACAGGCACGGCAAATTAGTGAGCCGGATCCTGTAACCGCTGCGGGACTTGTGGAACTCGCAGGTGCAGACGGAATCACGATTCATCTGCGCGAAGATCGAAGACACATCATTGACAGGGACGTACGGATTTTGCGGGAAACAGTGCAAACCAGACTGAATCTGGAAATGGCTGCGACAGCAGAAATGTTCGGAATTGCTCTGGAAACGCGTCCGGACATCGTGACTCTTGTTCCGGAAAAAAGGGAAGAGGTGACAACCGAAGGCGGACTTGATGTAGCAGGCGCACCGGAATCAATGCACAAAGGAATCGCACAACTCAGGAATGCCGGAATCAGGGTAAGTTTATTCATTGATCCGGAAACAGCACAAATCGAGGCGAGTCAAAAAGCAGGTGCGGAAGATGTTGAACTTCATACCGGATGTTACGCAAATGCAGAAAGAGGCTCCGAACAGGACTCAGAATATGAGCGTCTGGTTTCTGCGGCAGAATTCGCAAATGAAAAAAATTTACAGGTAAATGCAGGACACGGGCTGAATTACATCAACACACAACGGATTTGCGGTTTACCGCATTTGCGAGAATTAAACATTGGTCACAGCATCGTCAGCCGCGCAATTTTTGTGGGTCTTACTCAAGCAGTACAAGAAATGAGAGAGATCATAATTCTTAATTCATAATAATTTTATGGCAAAAGAAATCATTATAAATCACACTACGCACGAGACTCGTGTTGCCGTGATGGAAGGCGGAGTACTTTCCGAACTGCATCACGAACGCGAAAAAAAGATGCGTGTTGTGGACAATATTTACAAAGGAAAGGTGCTGAATGTTCTGCCCGGAATGGAATCCGCATTTGTTGATATTGGAGCAGATCGGGCGGCATTTTTACATATTGATGACATTCTTCCGGAACACGAAATACTGGGAGAACCACCGAAAACGAATGGTGAAAAACAGCAAATAAGCCAACTGATTCATGAAGGCCAGGACATTCTTGTACAAGTTTCAAAAGGGCCAATCGGCACAAAAGGCGCGCGGATTACCAATCACGTTTCCATTCCCGGAAGAAATCTGGTGTATTTGCCGACTTCAAATACTCTTGGTGTTTCACGTCAAATCAGCCTCGATAAAGAACGTGACCGTCTGAAGGAAATTGTGAATCGCCTGCGTCCGGCGAATTCCGGATTCATCATCCGCACTGTTGCAGAAGGACACAGCGAAGAGGATTTGCATTCTGATATAAACTATCTTGTTTCGATTTGGGAAGATGTGCTGAAAAAGTACAAAACTCTTCCTGCGCCTTCGCTTTTGCATTCGGATTTGAACGTTATTTTCCGGACAATCCGCGATCTTTTTTCGATGGATATCCGCAAATTGGTTGTAGATGACAAAAATCAATATCAAAAAGTCCGTCAATTTGTGCGTTCTTACTTGCCGCGCTATGGTTCAATTTTGGAGAATTACACTAAAACGGAACCTGTTTTTGATCATTACGGGATTGAAAATGAAATTGACCGCGCGCTTGGAAACAAAGTCTGGCTGCGTTCCGGAGGACACCTTGTCATTGATCAGACAGAAGCACTGACTGCGGTTGATGTGAACACCGGCCGGTTTGTAGGCAAGGACAGTCATGAAAAAACTATTTTACGCACCAACCTTGAAGCAGCAGAGGAACTCGTTTACCAACTGCAACTGCGTAACATCGGCGGAATTATCATTATCGATTTCATTGATATGGAGACGCAGCAGCATAAACAAATGGTTTATCAGACGCTCAAGGATCACCTCCACACTGATAAGGCGCGGAGCAAAATTTTGCAGATAAGCGAAATGGGGCTCGTCGAAATGACTCGGAAACGTGACCGTGAAAATCTGAGCCGCTACCTTTGCGACCCCTGTCCATATTGCGATGGAAGCGGTCAAATAAAATCCGCATCCACCGTCAGTTACGAAGCATTTCGTGAAATACGACGGAGCTGCCGCCGAAACACAAAAGGCTCAATCTCCATATTTATGCATTCTGATGTTTTTAACTATATCCAGGATACTGAGCAGGAAGCCGTGAAAATACTGGAAGAGGAAATGGGACGTACCATTACTTTTAAAATTTCGGATGAAATGCACCACGAACAATTTGAACTTTACGAATACTGAATTGATTAAGGAACTGGCCGAAAGAAATTTCAAGCAGCACATTGCCGAAAATATTTATCCGGGACGCGGAATTGTGCTTGGGCGAAACCATGCTGATTCGTGGATTGTGGTTTACTGGATAATGGGGCGCAGTTCCAACAGCAGGAACCGAATTTTTTACACACGAAAACGGAATTTTGCGTATCGAAGCCGCTGATCCTTCATTGCTCGAAGATCCAAGCTTGATTATTTACAACGTAATGCGGGATGTTGATGACACAATTGTGGTCACAAACGGAAGTCACACCGACACAATTTGTGAAGGTTTAACGCAGGGGAAAAGTTTTTACACGTCGCTGCATTCCGAAAAGCATGAACCGGATGAGCCAAATTATACGACGCGAATTTCCGGAATAATTGAGCAGTCCGAATCAAGTATGGCTTTGTCCAGAATAAGCAAAAGTGATTTTTCGGCAGAACATTCGGCACATCATCATTACCGCTATACCGATATTCCTGCAGGATACGGATATTGTGTGACGACTTATATGGGCGATGGAAATCCGCTGCCTGCTTTTCAGGGAGATCCGCTTTTGCTGCCGCTCGAAGGTGATTCCGAAAAAATCGCTGACAACTATTGGCAGAAACTTAATCCGGAAAATCGAATTTCTCTGGTTGTTCGTGAATTAGGAAATTCAGGGGAAGATCGATTAAAAATAATCAATCGTTTTCAAGTTTAGAATCAATAAAAATAAACCTGTAAAAATCCATACGACCTTGTCATTTCGAGCAAAGTGAGAAATCTTTCATATTATCCTTCACTAATATTATTATGATTTTATTAAGAAACCAGCTATAAAGGAGAATTATTAAATGGAAATGGAAGATGAAAAAAATGCTGAAACAAATTCAGCAACAGATGATAGTTTTAGCGAAGAAGTAAATTTGAGTGAAGATGAAAATGAAATCACTGTCGAAGGTGATGATTTAGGCGATTTTGATTTTGACGTAATTTCCGATGAAGATGAGGATGTTGAGGAGCAAGGTGGTATAGCAGAAAGTGATTTAACTGATTTGGATTTTGACGTCGTTACTGAGGAAGATGAGGATGAGTTAGAAGAAGATAATGAGGATGCGGAACTTGATTTTGAAAAAGATGACGAACTGGATAATCTTCCACCTTTGGAGGAAAGTGACTTACTGAATATCGATCTTGAAGAGCCGCTGGAGAGCGTAGACGATTTTGCTGAAACTGCGCAACAGGATGATTTTTTACACAAATTCGATGATGATGACTTGAGTCCGCTAAGTTATGCGGGAAAACAGTTAGTGATCTTTGATATGCTAAATGAGCAGGCAGAACTGCTGAAAAAATACTTGAGCGAGCGTACCGGAATGGAGGTTGAATGCGTCAGCAAAAAAGAAAATCTCTGGCGTTTCCTGAATATTGATCCTCTTGATTTGATAATTCTTGAAACTGATTCTGCGGAAAATTCGGACGCTTTGGAACTCATGCAGCAAACAAAGGATCAATTTCCGGAAGTGCATTTTATCTGTATTTCAGGTCCAGTTAGCCTGGAAAGACGACTGCAGTTCCTGAATGCCGGAGCTCTGGATTATTTGATGCGCCCCCTTCATTTATCAACAATTGCGCAAAGTATTTTAGTCCAGTTTAGTCACACAGATATTTATGATGATGAGGATTTTGCTGATCTTGAATCTCAGTCGCAGGACATTCCGCTAGAAGAATCCATCATCGATTCAACTGAAACTTTGGCGGAAAACAATTCGGTCGGCATCGACAGTTTGCCGGATGAGGATTCGAATCTTCCGAAGGAAATTGATTTGTTGGATGAAGATTTTTAGGCATATTTTATGCCCAAATTCTTTCTGAAGGAAACTAAAATATTCTCTTCAACAAATTGTCATCTAGACCAAAGGGAGAGATCTTTATCCGTGAATTCCGTGGCTAAAGTTTACGGTAATCCCGCTTGTCTTTTCCAATTCTATTACAACTTTATTTCCTCGATTATCACCCGCACGATTGG
>JAESQU010000032.1 GCA_016764995.1 SAR324 cluster bacterium
ACCCGATCATCAGTAAACCCCAGTTTTTGATAGATCAAGATTACTTTATCGTTCCCTGCGCGAATCTGCAAATTGATTTTCGGACAACCCATTTTTCGTAATGCGGATTCGACGTATTCCATGATTTGCTGTGCATAACCCTGGCCTTGAAATTCAGGATGTACCGCCAAATAATTTATCCAGCCGCGATGTCCATCATAACCACCCATTACAGAGGCAATTAAACGGTTCTCCAGCATGCCGACCAAAAATAGTTCCGGCTGAACTTTCAGCTTTCTGGCAATATCTTTATGAGGATCATTCCACGGAACAGTTAATTCGCAGAGTTGCCAAAGTTTAACTAAGACAGCTTCATCTTCTGTTTGAAATGGACGGATAAAGAGTGAGCTTTCGGGCACTAGTCGTTGCGGATAAAAGTGACATTTCTGGAGGAAAGCAGGTAAACAGGATATTTGATGCTTTCTAAAACATAGGCAGAAATTCCCTGGTCAGAAGTCCACCAATTACTTTCATCGTAAATATCATTTTGGGCAGCAGACATTTCCAGGCGTATCGCTGTTCCGGCAAAAACGGTTTGAAAAGCATGGTACGCTCTCCGCGTATGAAACGCATCCGTAACTAAAATCAGCTGCTTAAATCCTTCTTGCTCGCTAAATTTGCGTAGATCGTAGGCTTCATCAAATGTTGAAGTTGCACCGCCTTTGAGTGAAGGCACAGTGAAAATTGGCACGCTCAGCTTGAGTTCATCTATCATGGCACGGGCAATTTCCTCGTTTGTGGAAAACAGATGGGCAAAACGAATGTTCAGTTTCTTTTCATCAGTCAGCAACAGGCGTGGTGCGTAACCTTCAGCAAAGAGTTTTAAGGCATGTGGAATTCTGGTACCTTTTCCGCCAGAAAGCACCACAATCGCGTCGGCTCCGGAGGTGGCGTTGTTGACTGTAAAAAATTCCGCGTAGCCGGAAAGAATGGATTTATATTGAAAAATTGCGGTTGCCGCAAGTCCAAATGCGAGAATAGCTACGATTAGCCATTTTTTCATTTTTGCTTATTCAGGCTGAAGGGGTTTATGTTTAGAAGCGAACTGAATGTTACGTGTGGCATTTTTATGAAGTCACCTCAATAATTCCGGATTCCGTCAAAATACCATTCATCGGCACATCATGAATTTCGGTTGGAACGGTTTCAAGAACCTGAAAACCGAAGGCTAATGCCAAACGAAAAGCACCGGTTTTTTCCAGGAAACGGTCGTAATATCCTTTGCCGTAGCCGAGCCTTCCGCCTTGACGGTCGAAGGCCACACCGGGAATTATCACAAGATCGAAGCATTCCGGAGTCATTGCAATTCTATTTTCCGGAGAAGGTTCTAACACACCCAATGAGCCGGAAAGCAATTCTTCAAATGAATTCAGTTGAGAATGGAAGAGTTCAAGCGTATCCGGAAATACACATGGAACCCCGATTTGTTTTCCGGACTTCCAGCCGAGCTCAATAATTGGGCTGGTATTAGGTTCGTCTGATTTGGAGAGGAAAATATGGATTGATCGCGCGTTCCTGAAAATATCCCAACTTTGCAGGAACTTCAACATCTGCAGTTCTGCGTGTGTTTTCTCGGACGCAGACAATGCTCGACGTTGTTTAAGCACTGTTTTGCGGATTTGCGTTTTGTCCAAAAACAGTTGTTCAGACATGCTCAATAACAGCGGACTGCATCACCATTCAAAATGGCGGCTCTAAAATTTGAAGGAACTTTCCCCCAAGAAAAATCCTCCTGGACACGAAATAAAGTTAATTGGCCGATTCGATCAAATTCAATGCTGGTTATTTTTTCCCCGTTAGTTCCTTTTTTTACCTTTTCAACTCTACGGAAAATTTTGCATTCCTGTTCAACCGAAATTCGATTACGTCGTCCTAAATTAATCCGAACGTATGCACGTTTTGCACGCGACTCAATGATAAATCCACCCAAAGGAAAACGACCTCGAACGAGACCTCCAAGCTCTTCCCAGAGATCATTTGACTCAGAAAAAACGAAAGTGAATTCATGGTTCATTTCGTTTTTTACCGGACCCTCAACACGAAAAATCTTGAAAATGATATAGGTACTCCAATCCGTTGATGAAACTTTTTCCGGGCTGGGCTGCACTCTCATTAAAACTATGTAACGTACCCGCAGCCATTTGCCTAATTCGATAGTCTGTTTTACCAGTTCCTCATCAAATCTGCGCAGTTTACTTTGCTCAAGAGAAGTTCTCAGTTGTGCAAACTGACTGCGGTTCAAGGCTCTCTCAACCCTGACATCATCAATGATTTTGAGGTCACCATGCTCCTCCAGCACAGACTGAACGAAACTAACGCTGAGGGATTTATGATAACGAGAAAGATTTTCTGCAAATTGTACCGGTACAAAAGCGACGAATGCTTTGGAACTCCGGAGTTCCTCCGGAGTTGGAGGAATCGGAACCTCATCTCCTGAATCCAAAGGCGCATTCATGAGAGAGATGGTTTTCTCTCCGCAACTGCTTATGGAAAGCAACAGCACGCAACTCAGCCCAAAAATCAAATATTTACAGCTGCTAAAATTGGTATGTCTTAACGGCAAAAAACCTCTCAGTATCGATAATGATCGGGTTTATATGGTCCATCAACTGGAAGATCCAGATATTTTGCTTGATTTGCAGTCAGCCGAGTTAACTTCACACCTAATTTTCCTAAATGGAAGCGGGCAACTTTTTCATCAAGAATTTTTGGCAGAACATAGACCTTGTTTTCATAATTGTTACCATTTTTCCAGAGGTCGATTTGTGCCATTACCTGATTAGTGAAACTGTTTGACATAACAAAAGCAGGATGTCCTGTCGCGCAACCTAAATTAACTAAGCGGCCTTCTGCGAGCAGAATCATGCGTTTTCCATTTGGCCAGACATATTGATCAACCTGCGGTTTGATATTGATCTTTTTAAGTGAAGAATCATCGTTCAAAGAAGATACCTGAATTTCAGTATCAAAATGACCTATGTTACACACAATTGCCTGATCTTTCATGGCATCCATGTGCTCACGACAAATAATGTCTGAACAACCTGTTGTGGTTACAAAGATGTCACCAATTGGTGCAGCATCTTCCATGGTGACGACCTCATAGCCTTCCATTGCAGCTTGTAATGCACAAATCGGGTCAATTTCAGTTATAAGGACTCGAGCACCTTGTCCACGCAGTGATTGAGCAGATCCTTTGCCTACATCACCATAGCCGGCTACAACAGCAATTTTTCCGGCAATCATGACATCAGTCGCACGTTTGATTCCGTCAATAAGTGATTCACGGCAACCATACAAATTGTCAAACTTACTTTTAGTAACAGAGTCATTTACATTGAATGCCGGCAATTTAAGTAATCCCTGACGTTCCATTTGCTCTAATCGATGCACGCCGGTTGTTGTTTCTTCCGAGACTCCCTTTAGTCCTGAAAGTAAATCCGGACGCGTTTCATGTACATAGCCGGTTAGATCTCCGCCGTCATCCAGAAGTATATTTGGACCATTTCCATCAGGCCATTCCAAAGTCTGTTTTAGACACCACCAATATTCTTCATCTGATTCACCTTTCCAGGCAAAAACAGGAATTCCGACTTCCGCCATTGCGGCTGCGGCCTCATCTTGAGTTGAAAATATATTGCAGGAAGACCAGCGAATCTCTGCGCCTAGGTCAACCAGTGTCTCAATCAAAACTGCGGTTTCAATTGTCATGTGTAAAGAGCCTGTAATTCGTGCTCCAACCAACGGTTTATTATTCTTATATTCTTCCCGAAGCATCATCAGTCCCGGCATCTCATGTTCTGCCATTGTAATACGTTTCCGACTCAATTCTGCTAATTTTAAATCTGCGACCTTGTAATCTTGTTTGCCTGTTGCCATCTGTTTGACTCCTACTTGCATGTTGTGGTAATCCCTTTTCATCTAATCTTCTCAATGTATGGGGTATGGTTAACTAAAATATTCGACTGTCCTCAAAAGAACATACTCCTTAAGATTCGTAAAATTATATTTGATCTATTTAATAAATGCAAGATATATCATTATATGAACATGTAATGATATAAGGCTCAATAATATAGCAAAATAACTCTGTGGTTATTTGAAAAATAACTAAACTTTGAGGATACAAAATTTATAATCAAATCTTAATATAACTCAATTTCCTGAAATTTCAGCATATTTTTGATAAAATATATAATTATTCATATAATGTATAATATACT
>JAESQU010000033.1 GCA_016764995.1 SAR324 cluster bacterium
CTCTTTGCGGAGCAGCGCATTCACAATGGATGATTTTCCGGCATTTGGTTTCCCGATCACCGCAACCGCGATTGGTTCTTTTGAGCGATCAGCTTCTTCAGCAGAATCCTCCTTTACAGTACTTTTCAGTGGAACCAGATGATCAACTTCTTCCAGCAAACCGTCAACACCAAGGTTGTGTTCAGATGAAATTGGATAAATTTTTTCAACTCCAAGTTGATAGAAATCTAAACTTTCCTGTTCCAATCGCGGATTATCGGCTTTGTTCACAACAACAAACAAAGGTGTTTCCGCTTCAACTAAAGTCCGGTAAATTTCTGCGTCTCCCGGAGTAAATCCTTCCTGTGCATTGACAACAAATAAAACACAATCCGCCTCTTCAACCGCAAGACGCGCCTGTTGTGCCATTTGCTGAACAAGTGAAGTTTCAGCGACAGGTTCAAACCCGCCTGTGTCTATCGCAATAAATTCATAGCCATGATATTTAGAAATACCATAGTTGCGATCACGAGTTACACCGGGATTCTTCTCTACAATGGCAGAACGCCGCCCGACTAGTCGATTGAATAATGTTGATTTTCCAACATTTGGACGCCCGACTATGGCGACAATGGAATGGGGATGGGGCATGGGAAATTGTGTGTGACGCTAGACATCAAGATTCTTAACTCGAAGAGCGTTTTCCTCGATAAAGTTACGGCGGGGCTCTACTTGGTCACCCATCAAAATAGTAAATATTCCGTCTGATTCGACTATGTCTTCAACCATTACTTTTTTTAATGTTCTGACTTCTGGATCAAGAGTTGTTTCCCATAACTGTTCCGGATTCATTTCTCCTAAACCTTTGTAACGCTGGATATACATGCCTTTCTTGCCAAAACTAACCATAAAATCAAGCACTTCAAACCAAGTCTGCAAAGAATGACTTTCTCCGTCATTTTCTTCAGTCAGTACCAAAGCATTTTCGCCAAGAGTTTCTATTAGTTTTAGATGTTCCTTAAACAATTGGGAATAATCATAGGCACTCGGGTTTTCGAGTAAATTCAACGACAGCTCAATTTTCTGCTCATCAATCTCAATTAAAACATTGCTTCCTTGTTTTTCATAATCAACGCTCAGTTTATAATTCGGATAGAATTCCTTCAAACCGTCAATACACTTGAGGATGTGTTCCGCTCCACCCAAATCTATTTCAATTTGGTGTTTGAGCAGAAGATTGATCAACTGCGTCAAGTTGATGTTAAAACACAAACGATCATAATGTGTTCTGTAAAGTTTGATTTTGAGAGCAAGCTGAAAAAGCTTTTCACCACTGAGAGTTGTTCCATTATCAGCAGTGAGAATTAATGTTTCGCTGGAAGAACGAACCAGACGTTCCGTCAATTCATTATCATCTCTAACATAAAAACTGGTGCGTCCCTTTTTCGCCCGATACAAAGGCGGCTGTGCGATGTAGAGAAAACCATTTTCAATAATTTCCGGCATTTGTCTGTAGAAGAATGTCAGAATCAAAGTCAAAATATGGCTGCCGTCAATATCCGCGTCGGTCATGATGATGATTTTGTGGTAACGGATTTTTTCCAGATCAAACTCTTCTCTGCCGATACCTGTGCCCATCGCGGTAATCATCGTTTTAATTTCTTCATTGTTGAGCATCTTGTCAAAACGGGCTTTTTCCACATTTAATATTTTACCTTTTAATGGTAGAATCGCCTGATTCTTGCGGTCACGTCCCTGCTTTGCGGAGCCTCCTGCGGAATCTCCCTCCACCAGAAATAATTCACTTAAAGCTGGATCTGATTCCTGACAATCGGCAAGTTTTCCGGGTAGCGTACTGAATTCGAGTACATTTTTTCTGCGGGTTAATTCCCTTGCTTTCTTTGCGGCAAGCCTGGCACGTTGCGCGTCAATGCCTTTGAGGACAATCTTTTTTGCGATTGCAGGATTTTCCTCCAGAAATGCTCCTAAGTATTCTGAGACCAGAGTTTCAACTTTTCCCTTAATTTCAACATTGGTCAATTTAATTTTTTTCTGCGACTCAAACTGTGGATTCGTAACCCGCGCACTTATGACTGCAGCCATTCCTTCTCGAACATCCTCTCCTGATAAATTTTCCTTCGAATCGTTGGTAATTTTATTTGCGGTCATGTAGCTATTCAAGGTGCGGGTAAGCGCGCCCTTAAAACCTGTTAGATGTGTGCCGCCTTCTACTGTATTGATATTATTTACAAATGAATAAATACGTTCGGTATAACTGTCATTGTATTGAAAGGCGACTTCGAGTTCCACATCATCAGATTTTCCGGAAAAGTAAACCGGAGTTTCATGCAAAACACTTTTGTTTTCGTTGATGTGTTTGATGAATGCCGCAATTCCACCATCATATTTGAATTCCTGAAAACGTTCCGTGCGGTTATCTCTGATTGTAATTAAAATTCCTTTATTCAAAAAAGCTAATTCCCGCAGACGATGGGCTAATATTTCGAAATTAAAATCGGTATGATCAAAGATTGTTTCATCCGGCCAAAATGTAATTTGAGTCCCGGTTTTTTTACTTTCCTCAATTTGTTCAAGGGGAGTGACGGTGATTCCCTGTTGATATTCCTGCTTCCACAAAAAACCTTCGCGGTGTATTTCGGCAATCATTTTTCCGGAAAGCGCGTTCACAACCGATGCTCCTACACCATTCAATCCTCCGGAAACCTTGTAGTTGCTGTTATCAAATTTTCCTCCTGCATGAAGACGCGTCAGGATCAATTCAACTGCGGGAATACCTTCTTCTTCATGTATTCCTACCGGAATTCCCCTGCCGTTATCTTCAACAGAAAGACTTCCATCTGAATTTATAATTATGTGAATTTCTGTACAATATCCTGCTAATGCCTCATCAACACTGTTATCAACAACCTCAAAAACTAAATGATGAAGAGCGGAAGTGTCAACACCGCCGATATACATCCCCGGACGCAGACGGACACCTTCCAGTCCCTGCAGAACGGTTATATTAGATTCATCGTAAGCAGAATTTTCTACGGATTCAATTTCAGGCATTTTGTTCTTTCATGAAGTAGCCAAAGTCTAAAACTTCGGCCGCGATGTCAAACCAGTTGACCCTTAATAACGTGAAAATGTTTTCCAGGCAGGGAACTCAATGGTTCAGAGGTTGAGGTAATAAAAATTTGATTTTTTAGCTCTATAAAAAATTGCATAACATGCTCAATCACCTCATCATCCAATTCTGAAAAAAGATCATCAAAAATCAAAACTGGATAAAATTTATATCTCTCACATAATAAACGATTTATCGTCATTTTTAAAGACAAATTAGTAATCCTGAACTCTCCTTGCGAAAAAAAATCTTTATCCTTTTTTTCATCCATCAGCAAGTGGTACTCATCTCGGTGTGGACCAAGTACCGCAAACCCATATTGCATGTCTCTGGCTAGACTTTTTTCCAATTGCTGAAGACATTCTTTCTCAGCAAAATTACTTGAAATCAAGGATGGTTTATAAATCAAACACAGCTTTTCTGTACGCCCCGTAAGTTCCATGAAAAGATCGTGCAAATGCACGTTCATCTGCTCAACAAAATTACTGCGCTTTTGCATTAATTTAATTGCGGAACGCGCGAGCATTTCATTCCAAAGCGGAATTTGTGCTGTATTGCCTTGTCGTAATAGAGCATTTTTTTGGGAAATAATATTTGTATATTCCTGTAGGATTTTAAAATACACAGGATCTATAAAGGCGATTATCCGATTAAAAAATTTGCGGCGCTCCTGCGGAACATTCCGGAAAAGATTGACGTCTTCCGGAGTGAAGGCAAGAGCCATGAAGGAGAGAATATATTCTGAAACACGGTGAGAAGGTAAGTGGTCTAAAAAAACCTTTCTACCTTTTTTTGAAACGTTAATACGGACAGAATGCTGTACTTTTTGTCTTTCTATTTGAGCCTGTAGGACTGCCTCAGATTTATTTTGCTGCAGAAGTTGAGATGATTTTTTTGTGCGGAATGATTCTAAATTACATAGATAGTGAATTGCCTCAACCAGATTTGTTTTACCCTGACCGTTTGCTCCGTAAATCCAATTTAATTCCGGAGACAAATTGGCAGTACATCTACTGTAGTTACGAAATTGAGAGACCTCAATATTGCGGATGATCATGTCGAATCGTGTTCGGTTAACGGTTGAATGTCGGCGGTTCCAGGATGCAGATGAACATCAAAAGGAAAACGTCAAACTACCATTCGACCCGCAAGGGCATGATCACTGATAAAAAGGATTCATCAACAGACGATTTGATGATGGTTGGACTCATTGAATTTTTACATTCCAGAATAACATCCTCACTTTCAATTACAGCTAAAACATCTAACAAGTATCTGGAGTTAAAGCCAATTTGAAAAGCATCACCTTCATAACCGGCTTCAATTTCGTCAACAACTTCACCATAGTCCGCTTTCTCACTTTCAAGTCTTAAAACCCCTGGTGAGATCAGTAGCTTTACCGGCCTTAATTTTTCCGCGCTGATAGAAGAGACAATCCTCAGTGAGTTGATAAAACTTTCGCGGTTAACCACAATTTCGAGATTGTTGTCTTTGGGAATGATGGGGTCACAATTTGGAAATTTACCCTCAATCAGCCTTGTTTTGAAACTGATATGATCGCCGGAAAACTGCATGACACGTGAGTCGAATGTAATTTTTACTGTCTTGCCAAACAAATCTGCGGCCCTGCGCACCTCAGTCAGGGCTTTTCTGGGAACAATAATTTCCTTCACAACATTAAAATTCATTTTATCAACCGATTTTACAATTTGTGCTAAACGATGTCCGTCCGTCGATAACCAACGGGTTTGCTTATCGCTGGTTGAACTAAGACAAACTCCCATCAAGTTTCTCCTGGACTCATTTGTTATGGCCGCGAATAATGTCATATCAATACAGCGCTTCAAATCGTCCACAGAAATCGTCACAGAGTCCGGAAGTGTTTCCAAAACTGTTTGGGGGTATAAACCAACTTCAACCGAAGGCAGGCGCAATTCTGATGATCCACAGGTGATGTAAATCCAGAGTTGTTCTGTAGAACGAATATGAACATCCTCATCCTGAAGCTCTTTAACTATATCAAATACTTTTTTGGCATTAACACAGACACTGCCAGTATCTTTAATTTCCGCAGGTATCAGTTCAACCAGCGATAATTCGTAATCTGTTGACGAAAATTCAACATACTCGCTTTCATCTGTTAAAGTTCTGATTACAAAATTTGACAAGATCGGCTTTGTTGAACTTTTATCAACAACAGAATTTATATTCTGCAGAGTACTACTCAAGGCTTCTCTTTTTAAAGTAATTTCCATATTTATTTTAGTAGTAGTAGTAGGGTTGTTGACAACTTGTTGTTAAGAGTTTAACTTGTTGAATTTTTAGAATTAATTGCGTTTTTTTGCTTGTTGATAACTTGTTGACAGAATGTTGATAAACAATAATCTAGCAAAAATTAAGAAAAAACCCAACATGAATTGTTGGTTAACTGTTGATAAGATGTTAGTTGTCAACAGTTGCTTTTAATAAGTTGAATTTGTAGAAGAAATATTGTCAACACAGCTGTTGATAATAATTTGATAGTGCTAAGTTTATGATTTTATATGTTGAAAAATAGTAATAATTCTGCTGTGAATTTTGCAATTAGAGATAAATTGAAGTTAAGAGCATATTATCTTTGATGGTAAACCTGCCTTTGTGCTGAAAACCAACCTTAGTTATTCCTGAACATGCTTTTGAAAGGATAAAACTAAAATCAGAATTATCTTCATTTATCGTGATTGTCGCATCCTTAAAATAGAGGTAGGTTTGCGAGATTGGAAAAAGGCATTTGAAGATAGACTCCTTGGCCGAAAAAATAATCCGCAGTCCACGCTTTGCCAGCTCCGGACTAAGATTTTTTAACCACTCAAGTTCTGTTTCTACACAGACATGTCTAGAGATGTTGAAATCAACATCTCTAGCTAAATTTTCTAAATCGATACCGATTCCGGCTACATCATTAGCCAATCCAACAGCCGCAGCAGCGAATTCTCCGGAATGGGTTATGCTTCCTCTAACTGATTTTGGCCAGCATGGTTCTCTTGTCTCAGCATTTCGCAGGATAGGCTCTGATTCAAGCTTAAATTTTGCAAGTGCCTGATGAGCACAGTTTCTACCCAGAGAAAATTCAGCCTGTCTTTTTGTAGAACCTAATGTTGACAGGAATTTTTTTTCTTCCGGTAGGAGTGGAAAAACAGGCGGCGTAGCTAAGTCCGAGCAGAAAAAATTGATATATTCAGGAAACGGCGAGGGAAACATTAAAACGCAATTTGAACTCCGATTGTTGTCATACCACCGGTATA
>JAESQU010000034.1 GCA_016764995.1 SAR324 cluster bacterium
GAATGGAGAAAGCGGGAAGAAAAACTGGAAAACGATGAACAAATGATCTGGTTCCAGGGAGATTATGTGAAAGAGCTAATCTCAGCAACAGACTATCCGAGTTTTGATGTTGAGGGTGTCAATCAGACTTTCATGGAATGGGAGCATCACAAGCATGAGGACATCATGGGTTTCCGTAATAATGCCTATCGTTCGCTGATGACCGGAAACTTGCAGCCTGCCCATCATACTCCATGGCTGGAGGCAATGGATGATTCCATGGAATCATACCTGGAAAACATTAAGAGTAAAAAAACAGCCTGTGTCAGGATTCTCTAACGTTGAGAATTTCGGCGGGACAGTATCGGTATCATCCAAATTACACAGGCAATGGTCCAGATGATACTACCTATAGTGGTAAGATAATCACCGTTCTGCATTCCCGCAGCAACAGAAATTAATCCTGAAATGATGAAGCCGATTACACCCGCTAATTCATAATAAAAATTTTTCATAGTAAATTATAATTTATGAGACACTCTTTGCCTGTAACGAATTGAAGGAAAAAATAGCCAATCCCGTCCAAATCAGAGCAAAGGTGACTGCATGAGTTGAAGTAAAAGACTCGTTGTAAAGATAGACCCCAATTCCCAGTTGGATAGATGGAGTAATGTAATGAAAAAATCCCATCGTCGAATATCGAAGACGTTTTCCGGCATTAGTGAACCAAAGTAACGGCAACGAAGTTACCATTCCTGAACCAATTAATAAAATATCCGTGCTCCACTCAGTTCCAATGGAACCGGAACCGTCAACCTCCCAAACCACAATTAAAACCGCAGCCAAAGGCGCCAGTAAGGCGGTTTCCATCAAGAGGCCCACCAAAGGCTTAACAGGAATCACTTTACGAAATAATCCGTAAAATGAAAATGTTAAAGCTAAGGAAAGGGCAATCCAGGGCAGTGAACCAAAATTCCAGAGAAAATTTAATACACCCAAAAACGCTAACCCCACCGCAATACATTGCCAGGTGTTTAGACGTTCTTTCAAAAAGACCGCACTCAGCAGTATTACCAGCAACGGATTTATGAAATAACCCAAACTTGTTTCGATAACCTGGTTTGTGTTCACAGCATAAATGAAAACAAACCAATTACCTCCCAAGAGGATCGCTGTCCCGAGCAACATCAAGATATGTTTCGGAGAACGAAATAATTCCCGGAATTCTCCTAAACGTTTCTGAACTGCTAAAAGTCCCAGGAGAAAAAACATTGACCACACCATACGATGGGTCAAAACTTCCAATGCTGGAACAGTGTTGAGAAATTTCCAGTAAATTGGCAGAAAACCCCATGAAATATAAGCCAACAAAGCATATTCGATTCCGGCTCTGGTTTCCGGATTGTAGGATTGAAATGAGTTAATCAAGCTTTTATATCAATGGTTTAATATTTTTTTCATAAATATATTTTCATTTACGTCTGCGAAGTTTAGAATATATTTCTTAAGATTTTTCAGTTATTTGAATCAAGATTTTGGCAAATGAAGTGTGAACGTACTTCCCTTTCCAACAGTGCTTTTAAGCGAAACAGAACCTCCCAGCAGTTCCATCAAACTTTGCACAAGAGCAAGTCCAAGTCCGGTACCCTTTTGGGGTGGAATTCCGGATGATTTAACTTGATGGAAAACTTTAAATATATGCTGCTGTTGTTCTTCTGCAATCCCGCAACCGCTGTCTTGGATAGCGACGTAAATTCCGCTTTCATCTTGAGTACTACGGATTTCGATGCGGCCTCCTGGTTCAGTAAATTTAATTGCATTACCCAGCAAATTGATTAAAACCTGCCTTAACTTTCCGGAATCAGAAAACAGAGTAAATTGCTGATTTTCCGGAAAAACCAACTCATGCTGTAATGTTTTTTCCTGCAGCAAAGGTTCCAGCCATTCCATTACATCCCGTAGCAAATTTTCCAATTGAAAATTTGTTTGCTGAATTTCCATTTGTCCTGCTTCTATTTTGGAAAGATCGAGCAAAGAATTGATCAATTCCAGCAAATGTCGTCCGCTTTTCAATATTCTATCGAGTCGATCAATTTGATACTCAGAAAGCGGTTCTTCTCCTTTTGATTCAAGCAAAACTTCCGTAAAACCGATTATGGCATTCAGTGGAGTTCGCAATTCATGCGACATGTTGGTCAGATACATGCCTTTGGCGCGGTTGGCTTGATCAAGTTGTCGATTTGAAGTTTCCAGCATTTCTGTACGCTCGCGGATGACAGACTCCATTTTCTGGAAAACCTCTGTCAACTTTTGGACTTCATCTTCATTTTCAGCAAAATCTTCGACACCTTTGATACTTACAGATTTATTACTATTCTCAGTGAATTGTTCATTAATTACTTGATGAAACTCTGCCCTCAATTTTTTCAGTGGCGCAGTAATTCGTTTTGCGAAAAATAAGGCTAAAACCAAAACCAGCATCAAAACTATGGAAGCAATTATCCAAATTCGAATCCCAAGTCTGGACAAACCACCCCTTATTTCTGAAGCTTGCTGTTGAGCAAAATCAGTTTGCCAACGAACAAGTATTTCTACTTGTCTGCTGATCTTTAAAACCAAAGGCCATTCACTTGCTGACCACTCAAGCAGTGCTTCTTCAGCAGTCCTTTTTGGTGCTGTCTTGACTGCTTTTTGCTGGAGATTTTCAAGAGTCAAAATCATCAACCTTAAATCATAAAAAGAACGTCTCTCAACTGCACGCTCACCTTCCCACACACGAGACTTTTTATAAAGCAGTCCTAGTTGCTCAAAGGCCGGGAAAATCTCTTCTTTCCACACCAGATCACGTTCTTTAAGAAATTTTGCATCGCCGCTATCGAGCCAGGCATGTTGTGCCCACGTCGCTCGATGTACACCATTATTCAGCAAAAACCATTTGATGGTAACAACCGGAAGATCGCGGTGTCGTTCCAAAGAACGATGTTGCTCCAATGTTAGCAAATACACTGCAAAATATCCCATCAAAGTTATCAATGAGCAAACTGTGACAACCAGCAAAATTTTGTGGCGTAAACTTTGGAACATTTGCTTTTATTTGCTTTGCAACCGATTTTTTAACTGTTCTCAATAAATAAATAATGGCGGCTAATCATTTGATTTAAAACGAGCTAATCTCCATAATTTAAAATAATTTCAACAATCAAGCACTCTAAATCAGAACATATTTATTGATCAAAATCGAGTGATTTGTATGCTTTCAGTTTAATATTTGTGGAAATGCTAAAAAATAAAAAGCAGATTTATTGATCAATCCGCATGAAAATTCTTGCTGAGTTAGTTAGAAACTAATAATTGCCTCCTTGAGCAATCATTTTTGCCTTCAGCTTGAAAGATTTCTTGAAACACGGCACTCTTCAAATGTATCTTTTAACAGCAATCATCACAAAAATATGACAGATCAGTCCATTCAGTATCGTTTTCAAGCCGCACAAGTCCTGGTGCGTGAAGCGGGTCTTTATGCTCTAAACTGGTTCAGAAATCTTGACAGCCTCCAAGCCGAAAGAAAAGGCCCACAGGATTGGGTGAGCGAAGCTGACCGAGAAGTTGAAAAGATGATTCAAAGACGTCTGAAAACGTTGTTTCCGGAAGATGGGTTTTTTGGTGAAGAAAGCGGTTTGCAGGAACAAAATTCGGAGGGACTTTGGGTTGTCGATCCGATTGATGGAACAAGTTGTTTTCTGCGTGGAATGTCATCATGGTGTGTTTCAATAGCCTTTGTTGTTAAAAACGAAATAGAAATTGGACTGATTTACGCTCCCTGTACAGATGAATTATTTGCGGTTCAGCGAGGGTTTGGGGCAAGCTTGAACGGTCGTCCGATGAAACCAAGTAAGGCAACTTCACTTGCTGATGGAATAGTTGCTCTCGGATATTCACCAAAAAGTTCGATTGAGGCAACACAAAAAGCGTTTGCATATTTATTCGAAAACGGCGGAGTTTATCACGACATTGGTTCCGGAGCATTGATGACTGCTTACGTTGCTGCAGGAAGATATATCGGATATTATGAGTTTCAGATCAATTCATGGGACTGTCTGGCAGGCATCGCAATGGTCAGAGAAACTGGCGGATGGACCAATGATTTTTTAGCAGATGACGGTTTGCACAAAGGTAATCCGGTTTTGGCAGCAGCGCCTGGAACCAAAGAAGCCATGATGAATTTATTTAACGCGGCTGGTCATTAATTCCATCCTCTCCTTTTCCAGACTTGCCGATGTTTCAAGCAATTAACCCTATTTCAAATCCTTCCATGGGTGGACGCTGGCGGGGGAAAACGCTCCAGTTTGGCTTGGTTGCCTCGGACGTCGTTTGCATCCGCTATTTGTTTTATGCTGATTTTCTGCCACAAATTGGAGGACATCAAACTCTGCTGAGCATTGTGGAGTTGGACAAACAGTTTCAGTTTGGTGAGGTTTGGGGCTGGGGAGCAGAACTTTCCGGAGAAATGGAAGCTCCGCTAACTTATCTGATTCAGCTGGAAAAAAGTGACGGAACTAAACATTTTGTAATCGATCCTTATGCAAGAGAAAGCCGTGGAGGGGAGCAATGGGGTAAGACCCTCGGTTTTGCAATGGATGCGAAAGATTTATCGCTTAAAGTTTTTTCGCGTCCGCAGGATTATTTTTTTCATGGGATACGCCGTTTGCCGGTTTTGCGTCCGGAAACGCCTGCTGCGGAAATTTCACCACGCCCTCCGCATCCACAACATCGAATCGAACAGAGTATCGTTTACGAATGTCATCTCCGCGGCATGAGCCGCAGCCCATCCAGTTCCCTCAGTAACTCTGCTTGTTCCGGAACATTTCTGGGTTTGACAAATTGCATTCCGCACTTGAAATCGCTTGGTATAACTGCGATAGAGTTGTTACCGGTATTTGATTTTGATGAAAACGAGAGAACAATTACTGTTGGGAAAGAGCAAACTTCTTTAGTGAATTATTGGGGTTATTCAACGCTTCAGTTTTTTGCGCCAAAACAAAATTATGCCGCTGATGTGGAAAATGCTGTGCTGGAATTTAAAACTATGGTTGATAAATTCCATGAAGCCGATTTGGAAATTTGGCTGGATGTGGTTTTTAATCATACTGCGGAATTTGGCGCGGATGGTCCGGAAGATCATTTCAAATTACTTGCCCCGGATCACTGGTATTTACGGGAAGAAGATGGAACTTTCACAAATTTTTCCGGATGCGGAAATACTTTAAACTGTGCTCATCCTACAACCAGACGCATGATTCGTGACTGTCTCATTTACTGGTCACAGGAAATGGGAGTGGATGGATTTCGTTTTGATCTGGCAACAATCCTTAATCGTGATTCGTCCGGAAACATCATGGATTTTCCTCATTTTCTTTTGGAATTAAGAAATGAATCCGCGCTCAAAAATATAAAACTGATTTCTGAACCATGGGATGCTTCCGGTGGTTACGAACTTGGAAAAGCGGCACGTTTTGCGGATTGGACAGAATGGAACGATCATTACCGTGATACTGTACGACGTGCGTTGAGGGGAGACGAAAACGTGATGGAGGCGCTTAAAGAATCAATTCTTGGAAGTCCGAAAGTTTTTGGCTCCATAGAATCCGGACGGAAAGGCAGCCTCAACTATGTCACTTCACACGATGGTATGACGTTGATGGACCTTGTTTCATTCAACGAAAAACATAACGAGGCAAACGATGAAAAAAACCGTGATGGTCATAACTCAGAATACTCCAACAATTGCGGAATCGAAGGTGTAACAAAAGATCCGGAAATAAACAAACTGCGTTTCCGCAAGTTACGCTTGTTTCACTGCCTGCTGCAGTTGTCGAATGGAATTCCCATGCTGCTTGCCGGAGATGAATTCGGGCGTACACAGGAAGGCAATAACAATGCTTATTGCCACGACTCTGCGCTAACATGGATCGACTGGAATCTGGCCGAGAAAAACTTCGAGCTCTTGATTTTTACCCGGAATATGATTGCTTTTCGGAAACAGTATTCATCATTCTTATTTTCAGACAAAAGCAATTACCTGTGGTTTAACGCATCCGGCGGTCCGGAAGAGTTTGCTTCGTATGTCCGTACCTTACATTACGAGGTTACACATTCAGACTGGCCGGAACACGTAATGCGCATCTTAATTAACTGTTTTGAGCATCCTGTGGAATTTAAACTGCCGAAAAAAATTGACTGGATGGTCTTGATTGATTCTGACAAGCAACATGATGAATACATCCCGCCACATGAAGGAAGTGCATGGCTGGAAGGGTTTACAGTACAAATTTTAAAGGGACAGTCTTAAACGTTTGAGCGTTGCAGCTTCGCTTCATGCTGTAAAACTATTATCAAAGGAAATGAAATGTCAAAATCAAAAAAACATACTCCCGCTCTGGGGGCGGATTACAGCGCCAAGATGAAAAGCAGATATGCGGAAAAAGTAAAGCCTTCCGGAAAAATATACACAAAAGCAGATCGACGTGATAATCGTGTTGTAGAAAATATGACAAAAGAATTAAATCCGGATAAAAAGGAAGATATGACCACTCAGGGTGGATGTTTGTGTGGTGCGGTACGATTTAAAATAAATGGAAAATTACGACCGATTATCAACTGTCATTGTGGACAGTGTCTTCATACTCATGGACATTACGCGGCATACAGTGCGGTTGAGAAAAATAATATTCAGTTCGTGAGTGATTCCGGACTGAAATGGTTTCGCTCCTCAAACGAAGCAAGAAGGGGCTTTTGTCAGGAGTGTGGAGCCAGTCTTTTTTGGGAACGTATAGGAGAAAATAAACTTAGCGTAGCTGCGGGAATGCTTGATTCAGTACAGGGAATAAAAACGATAGGACACATTTTTATTGCGGATAAAGCTGATTATTATGAAATTGATGATGACTTGCCAAAATATACCCAATCCTCCAAAGGAGAACTTGAAGGCGATTCATAACAATAAAGAATATTTTTTATTTCATTTGATGGTTTTGTCAGCTAAATTTACAAAATGAACATACAGTCGCCATAACTAAAAAAACGGTATTTTTCGGCAACCGCCTTGTGATATGCAGTTAACAAAAAATCACGTCCGCAAAAAGCTGAAACAAGGAGCATCAGTGTTGATTTAGGCAAGTGAAAATTGGTGAGCAGACCATCCATCATCCTGAATTTGTAAGGTGCGTGAATAAAAATATCTGTCCATCCGGAGCTTACTTTAAAATTCTGTTGCGCCAGGCTTTCCAGGACTCGCACCGATGTGGTGCCGAGGCAGATAATTTTTTTTTGATTTTGCCGGTATTTTTTTAATTGCTCCAGAGCCTGAGCGTTAACAGAAAAAAATTCTGCATGCATTTTGTGCTTTCTGATATCTTCTACTTCAATAGCAGAAAAAGTTCCCAAACCGACATGCAGCGTTACCTCCAAAATTTCGATTCCACGATTCCTGATTTTTGCCAATATTTCCGGAGTAAAGTGTAAACCCGCTGTTGGTGCCGCTATTGCACCCGGAACAGAAGCATAGCAGGTTTGATAACGCTCACGATCTTCCTCGTTCTGCAAATCACTCGCCTCCCGTCGTTCTATGTACGGTGGCAAAGGAGGCAGTCCAAACTTTTCTAAACGTTCTTTGAGATGTTCCGGTTCCTCAAATTTCAACAGCCACTCTCCCTCTTCCAGCCTCTCCTGAGCAACTGCGTAAAGTTGTCCTCCGCAAAATTCAAGGCGTTCCCCTGATTTTATTCGTCCTGCTTTACGAACAATTGCGCTCCAGAATCCATTGTGTTTTTCTTCAAT
Source organism: SAR324 cluster bacterium (assembly GCA_016764995.1). Lineage (GTDB taxonomy): Bacteria > SAR324 > SAR324 > SAR324 > NAC60-12 > Arctic96AD-7. The sequence continues at coordinate 7,813 of JAESQU010000034.1, forward strand.
CAGTAATGCTTCAATTTTTCCTCCAGTTTGACGTTTTCCCGGAAGACGTGCCGGAAGTACCTTTGTATTGTTTATGACAAGGCAGGAAGATTCGGGCAACAGGGAAACAATTTCAGCAAAGTTGTGGTTTGATATTCGTCCACTTTGACGTTCAAGGAAAAGCATCCGTGACTGTTCACGCCTCGGAGTAGGATGCTGAGCAATGAGGGATTGCGGAAGTTCGTAATCGTATGAACTTAACTTCCAGTCGTTAGCTGACATTGGAATTATGGAGATAAAAGGCAAGTACAGACTGTGGAGTTTTGGAGTGATTTTGCAGGCTTTAACCTACTATAGCTGAAGCTAATTTGATTTATCCATGCCTCCCATTTTTTTCACCCGTTCTTCCGGAGGAATAATCTCTGTTATTTTTGCACCAAATTTTTCATTTGAAATTACGACTTCACCTTGAGCAATCAATTTTCCACTGACAAATAAATCCAGATTTTCTCCAACCAACCTGTGCAATTCCAAAACAGATCCCTGACCCAGCGAAAGGAGATCAATGATCTTCATTTTTGCGCGTCCAACTTCAAAGGTCACGGTTAAAGGCATTTTCAATAAAAAATTCAAATCAACACCTTCTTCTTCTGACGCGTCATCCATAGACACCGGGGCATCTGCGGCTGAATCAAGCATTTCGTCGATGTTTTCGTCGTTAGTATCGACTGCTTCCGTGACTAAGGAACTCAAATCGCCGCTCTTGCCAAAATCTGTTGGAGGTGAATTTTTTGCCTCCATTTCATCCATCAACGAATCTATATCGTCTTCAGGACTGTCAGCATTTGCACTTTCAGCAGTTTCTTCTTCAGGGGATTCTTGACCTTCTTGAACTTCTTCGTCTGCCATTTTTTACTCCATTACAAAAGATGATTGTGTGGAATCGGAGAATCCAGCTCCCAGCATTTGCGTAATTGCGGGCCTTCTACGTCGTCACATCTGGAAGGACTTTCAAAACTTTTCAACTTAAAACTAAAAAGCTGTTCTTCCGGTATATTGTTTTGTGAGACAACCGAATTTTTAATGGTGCTAAATGTAGCAATGCAACGGAATCTTTCTTCTGTTATTTTTTCTAGCTTGTTAATTTGCACCCGACAAAACCAGTTCCGCGCAGAACAATAATGCTGAATATGAGCTTCTGCGACTTGCTCTAAATCTGACAAAAAAACGGATCCCCGATAAGCAGAACCGTAAACCTGACCTACTTTCCGGCACTCTAAAAACTTTGTAATCTCATCCGGAGAAAGCTGTCCATAGGCCCGTCCTGCCGGAAAATCGATCATTGTGGGAGCAAAACGGTGTCCTCCAAGATGACTGCTTTCCCAAACTTCAACGGCAGTTTTTTGCTTCGAAACATGATAACGCATTTTATCAGCAAGTTCCTGCCCAAACTTGGCACAGCATTTATCATGCCTCCCATGAGTACAAATAAAAATCTGCTCCTGTTCAATTTTCACAGCTGAAGAGGAAGAAGTTTTACCATCTTGAAAATGTGATTCCAAAACAGCAGGAATTTCATGGGGAAATACATTTGAATAACAACATTTTTCTGGATAGATGAAAATATCTACCTTGTCATCACTAAGACCTGCACGACTGGCAAGCCGGATGCTGATTTTTCCATTAACTTTACTTTGTTCTTTCATCCATTTTTTTAATCCCTGCGGAAATCCACCTTTGGCCTCAAGAGCTTCGTATTGCCAATATTTTTTAGGCCAACTGATGAAAACAAAATGCTTGGCAAATGTGGCTGTTCCTGCCAGTGGCTCTCCGGATTGCTTGGTCAAAACGCTGCAGTAATTTAAATTGGACATTTTACAGTATCAGGCAGTTGTTGCGATAGTAGTCTTTCAGTTTGAAACAAGAGCAGCATAAGGTTTGTAACAGGCAACTTTATGATCAATCTCCTGAGGATTATTCTCAAAACCTGCTAAAGCACCAGCTTGAATATTTTGCAGTTCAGGAGAACTATTTCTGCATTTATCCTCAACGAGGGGGCAACGTGAGGCATAGGCACAGCCCCTTCCTGTTTCGGTTTCAAGATTGTAATTCAGCATGTTCGGCAGCGAATTTATTGCACGTTTCTGCGGCTTTCTTGTAGGATCTGGACGTGGTACTGCTGCCAGCAAAGCGCGTGTATAAGGATGTTGAGCGTGATCAAACAGCTTTTGCGTTGGCCCAGTTTCCACAATCCTGCCTGCATACATCACGGCAACTTTTGTTGTCATGTGGCGAACTATGCTGAGGTCGTGACTGATAAACAGATAAGCCAATCCATGCCGGTCACGCAGGTCCATCATTAAATTCAGTACCTGAGCCTGTACTGAGACATCAAGCGCAGAAACCGGTTCATCCGCCACAATTAATGCTGGACGAGTAATTAGAGCACGTGCAATTGCAATTCGCCGTCGTTGTCCTCCGGAAAATTCATGCGGAAATTTAACCGCGTCATTTGGCGAAAGTCCTACATTTTCCAGCGTTTCCGCAACCATTTCGCTACGTTTTTCATGCGTCATTTCTCCAAGTAAAGACAAAGGCTCAGCGACAATTTTTCCTACAGATTGCCTTGGATCAAGCGAACCATACGGATCTTGAAAAATCATTTGCAGACCACGCCGCACACGCCGTAAATCCTCTGCTTTTAGAGAATGCAGAATCTCACCCTGAAAACAAATTTCTCCGGATTGTGGGGCTTCAAGTGCCATTACAGTACGGGCCAAAGTTGATTTTCCGCAACCGGATTCACCCACAATGCCAAAACTTTCACCGGAATTTACGGTCAAGCTCACACCATCCAGTGCACGGAAACGTTTAGCTGGAGAGAATAACTGTTGACGGGGAAGAATGTATTCCCGCACTACTTTCCGAATTTGAAGTAATGAAGTTTCCGTCTTTTCTTGATTCATACTTTTTGCTCAAAAGGGAAAAAACAGGCTGAGGTGTGCCCCGCGCCGAGTTGGATTTCCGCCGGAACCTCTAAAGAACAATTTGCCTGAGCCCGCGGACAGCGGTCAGCAAAGGAACAGCCTTTGGAACGTTCCCAAAACTCCGGAACACGACCCGGAATTGTTGACAACCTGTTTGTTAGCGAATATTCGGCTTGTAATCCTTGTTCAGCATTTGGATTTTCAGATTCCGGAATGGAGGCAAAAAGACCTCGTGTGTAGGGATGTGCCAAGCGTTCAAAAACTTTGTTTGTTGGACCTCTCTCAACAATCCGTCCGGCATACATGACCAGCATCTGATCCGTATTTTCCGCGACTACTCCTAAATCATGTGTAATCAGGATCAGAGACATGTTTTCTTCAAAAACCAACTCCGCGATCAAAGCAAGTATTTGTGCCTGAATCGTAACGTCCAGTGCCGTTGTCGGTTCATCTGCAATGATCAATTCCGGTTTGCAGGCCATTGCAATCGCAATCACAACCCGCTGTCGTTGTCCTCCGGAAAGCTGATGCGGATAGAGTGAAAGTGCATATTGTTGACTTGGCAAACCGACTCGCTCCAGTACCTTAGAAGCCTGTTGTTGAGCTTGATGAAGGGATAAGTTTTTATGGAGTCTAAGACTTTCTGCCACCTGAAAACCAATCGGCAAGACTGGATTAAGTGCGCTCATCGGTTCCTGAAAAACCATGCTGATTTTGTTTCCCCTGATTTGACACAATTCTTTTTCAGGCAAACTCAACAAATTACCTCCGAACTGAACTTCTCCGGAAGCAGTCATATTATCTGGTAGCAATCCCATGATGGCAAAAGCCATCATTGATTTTCCGCAACCTGATTCTCCAACCACACCGAGGCTTTTTCCACGTTCAAGATTAAAATTGAGATTGTCCAAAATGTTTATAGAACCAGACTGGTGTTCTGTACTTACAGTTAAATTATTTACGGTCAACAAATTCAAAATGGGGAGACTCGAAGTGAGATTTCTTTAAGGTTGTGAAAATTTTCACAAAAGTGAAACGGAAATTTACAAAAATAATGCTTTGAATTTTCTCTATAGTTGGCAAGCTTTTGGGAAAGCATACCTTAAAAGTGCAGTTTTTGCATGCAGAATTTGACCATTTTGAGTTTTCTGCTATAAATTGTAATGAAAATGGAAAAATAATAATCAAACTCTTGATAGGGAAGAACATTGTCTTTCCCATTTTATTAAATTAAATCAGCAAAGGTACATTTTATGAGGTCAGCAATTCAGGAAGAATTATTCGGTGCGGAACAATACACTCGTCTGTGCAGCATCTGCCGTGGTGAATTTCCACGTTCCTCCGAATTTTTCCCGGAAGGTCGTTGTAAGGACGAGATGGCATCCTATTGTCGAAAATGCGCAAATGTACGGGCACAGACGCAACTCACCTCAAAAGAAAGTGAAACAGGAATTTCAAATTTATATTTGCTCGAAAAAAGTTGTACTGACTGCGGCGAAAATAAACAATTACGTGAATTTTACATGTCTTCCCAATCACATGATGGAAAAACTTCTGTGTGTAAAAACTGCTCTGACGCAAGGCATAATGAACGTGAGATGCGTCGGCAACGTCTTGGTGATTTTGCTTGGACGGTCTATTTTATCCAGGATTCAAGAAATAACAGAGTTAAAATAGGTTCAAGTGACGATCCGGATTTGGCACTCTCGACTCTACAGGAAGGTTCATCTGAAACTCTTCATTTACTGGCAAATCATGAGTACGGTGAAAAAGAAACTGCTGAAACTATCTTGACTACCCTTCATAGTTTATTTCAAACTCATCATACCGGAAATGGCTGGTTTGAAATGGTTCCTTCGCTGGAACAGTATATTTCCCTGATTCAGCAGGGAGATATGGAAAAAGCAGAAATATGGCTTTATCCAAGTGAAAAAATACAAAAAACAAATCCGGCAAATCCTCTTCAAAAAGAAAATCTCGAAGGCACCGTTGTTGTTGATGGACATAGTTTTCCCAGCATTGCCGCAGCGGTTAATGCTACCGGATATACCGCCGAACAACTGAAAAAATACCTTCATAATTCTTCGGATTCCAACGCCCCAAATACTTCAAAACTCCAAA
>JAESQU010000035.1 GCA_016764995.1 SAR324 cluster bacterium
AGGGTCTTTACATCCATCCCAATGTGTGGCATGAAGGTGCTTTAGGAATCAGTGGCGAACAGCGTTTCTTTGATAAACAGGGGGCCGTACATGCCCGCATTTCAGTAGATTTTGCTCGTGAGTTCAACTGTCTCTTAGAAGTTTCGTTGAAGCAGTTTAGTCCAGTTTGAGAATTCAATATGGCAAAGAAAAACAATTCATCTTGAAGGAAAGGTTTAGGAAATGGAAAAATTAACACCTTACTTAATGTATAATGGTGTCTGCGAAAGAAGCCATGAATTTTTATAAAGAATGTTTCAACGGCGAAATTGTAAACATGGGAAGATATGGTGACTCGCCGATGGAGGTTGCTGAATCTCATAAAAATAAAATATTGCACATAGAATTGAAGTTTTGGGGAGGTTCGATTTTAGCTTCTGACAACATTGACAGCGCAGAAAGTTCAAAAACAAACAGCTCCAGTATCCAACTGAGTTTAGGTTTCAAGGATCCTCTCAAAATGGAAAATACTTTCAATTGTCTCAAACAGGACGGGCAGGTAACGATGGAATTGAAAGAACAGTTTTGGGGTGATAAATTTGGTATGCTGACAGATAAATTCGGCATTAAATGGATGTTTAATTGTCCTAAAAAAGAAACCGCAATTGAAGATTAGCAATAGAATCCGAATACATAGATTATCAGCTGAAATTTCGCTGATACTCTAATTGATTAAGTTGAATTAAAACGTATGTCGGAGTAACTAATTTGTATGAATGCCATAGTCCAGAGAGAAATAGATTTATCCAGCGGTGCTGGGATTGTTGAGGGTTACCCAACTGAGTCCACCATGGAGCACACTCCGGATCCGTTTGTCTGGACCGAAACAACAACGGCATTCAGAAAAGCAGGGTTTAAAGAAGTTCTACGGTGTTCAAAGTCGAGACCGATCATGCGTTTCTCAATTTAGTAAATCAATTACGGATTTGCTGATAAATTTTATAATTACATGAAAAAGATCAATTCAGCAGAGGATTACTTTTTAGTCAAGAGTCAGTGGGACAATATTTTGAAACAACTCAGGGAAATTATTCTTTTAACAGAGTTAACTGAAACTCTAAAATGGGGTATTCCGACTTATACTCTTGATGGAAAAAACGTTGCAGGATTGGTTGCGTTCAAGTCTTTTGTAGCAATTTGGTTTTTTAATGGAGTTTTATTAAAAGATGAGACGTATAAATTAATCAATGCTCAAGCTGGTAAAACCAAGGCGTTGCGGCAATGGCGTTTCAGCTCAATTGAAGAAATTGATTCGACATTAATTAAAGCATATTTAAAAGAAGCCATTAAAAATCAGCAGGAAGGAAAAACAGTAAAACCGGAAAAAAAGAAACCGCTGATAATTCCGGAAATGCTGCTGAGTGCTTTTGCGGAAAATCTTGAACTGGAAAAATGCTTTCAAGAATTTGGTCTTTCAAAACAAAGAGAATTTGTGGACTATCTTGATGATGCAAAAAGAGAGGAAACTAAAATCAAAAGAATGGAAAAGATCAAAGCCCTGATTCTGGCAAAAATAGGACTAAATGATAAGTACAAGTAGCGTCATTCTACAGACAGCAGTTCATGTTCTGCCAGGTAATTACGCGAGGTTTCAATGTCTTGCTTAATTTGATTTTGCAAATCTTCTATAGCGGAAAATTTCTTTTCCGGCCGTAACTGACAAAGCGGAATTACCTCCAAATCTTTTTCGTAAATATCTTCTTCAAAATCAAAAATCCAAGTTTCTACTGTAACAGCATTTTCACCAAATGTAGGTCGTATTCCGACATTTGTCACACCATAATGAGTTTTTTCAGCCAGTTTTATTTTACTGACATAGACCCCGTTCGGCAAAGCTAAGGTGATTCCGGGCTGAATGTTTGCTGTAGGAAACCCGAGTTTCTGTCCACGCTGTTCCCCTTGAACTACCTGTCCATACACACTGAAATCCCGACCAAGATAAGACGGTATTTCTGCAAAACGATATTCCTGTATAAATTCCCGTATCAGAGTGCTACTTACAGTTTGCCCTTTTTCCTGTACCGGTGCTACTTCTTCAAGTGAAAAATTATATTTTTGGCTGAGGTTTTCAAGCAACTTGAAATCTCCGGCGCGGTTTTTTCCAAAACGAAAATCGTAGCCGATTACGAGCTTGGCTAAATCAAAGCGTTTGATTAAAAACTGAAGAGCAAAATCATCCGGAAGCATTTGCGAAAGTTCCTTTGTAAACTTTATCACATGCAGCTCATCCAGACCGAGTTCCTCAAGCAAACGCAGTTGGTGTACAGGTGTGCAAATCCGGGGAACTTGTTGCTGAGAATGAATTATTTCTTGAGGATGCGGGTCAAAGGTCACTAAGGCGCTGGCACATCCACGTTCATTTGCTTCGTGAACAGCAGCGCAAATCAAGGCGCGGTGACCTAAGTGAATTCCATCAAAATTTCCGATTGTGACAACAGAGTTTGGAATTGTCGCAATTTTTTCTTGGTAACTGAAGACCTGCATGAAGACCTTTGAACGCAGAATTTGGCTGAGATTATTGGACGGAAATGGTTTGAAATATTATTTCAGGCAGCAGCGGAAATAATAATGAAAATCAATCTAAAGGTAGCGCGTTTGTGGGAAACATTCAAGCTGCAATCACTCAGGGAGACTGTAAACCAAGGTTTGTGCGGTTACATATTTGACGTGCGGAACTTGATATAAATTTCCGGAAACGATTTCTGTTACTGTTACTCCATCTGTAGTCTGGATGTCATTCGTTGAAATATCGCATTCCCTTCCTTCCGGTGTAATTCCAAGTAAAGGTTTTCCGCAAAGGAATTTTTTACGGGCCAACAAAATCAGATGCTCTCCTTTGAGTGCCTCAACCACATATCCCACCAGAGTTTCGCCGTGATCTTTGAGATGCGGATTCTTGATGCGTTCAATTGCCAGGTCGGTACGGTTTGCTTGAAAAAAACCATGTGTTATTTTGGCTGGCCAAATTGATTTTAAGGCTTTGCATTTCTGCTTATCAAATGATTCAAGCAGTTCAGCCAATTTCTTGATCCAGTCAGTTGTTGAATCCAGATGCCGTAAATCAAGCCTTAATACGCTCAAATCGGTCTTCTTTAATTCCGGAAGATAATCCAGTAAAAACAAATCTCGGTGATGAAACATAAAAGTGCCGTGCCGATTTTCAACCGTCGGAAACTGTCTTTGAGGTTGGTCACTGGGAACCAATTTATTTTCAAGGAAGTCAGGATAGTTTTGCGAAGAAGTATTTGAACTCAGTAGTTTACGAGGAGTATAAAATAATAGAATTCTGCCAACAGCTAAAATTTCACAGGGAACAGTTAAATTTTGACTATACTCAATCAGTACGGATTTGGGAAGTTCAGTGGAAAGAATGAGGCGTTGCAAATGTGAGCCGAAGTATTCAATCCAGCGAAGAAGTCCTGTAAAGTTATGGTTTCCGGTTTCTACAATCAAATGAAGCGGAAGTTCCGGATGTTCCTGTCGAACCCATTCTGCTGCGCCAAGGTCTTGGACTCGGATCGCGTCAAATTTTGCTAAAGGAAGTCGATTCAGGATAGTCAGATTTTTCCGGAAAGTTTGCTCTGTGCTGAGTATGTCCCACTGCAATACAGTAGACATTCCACAAGAAAGAGCCGCATCGAGGAGTGAGAGCAGAGTTTTTGAGTCCAGCTTTCCCATTCGGCTCAGTGATTTGTGTTCCAAAATCACTTCACGGATTGCGGTTTGTTGGATTTGTTTTAGCTGTACATGACTTTCAAGGTAAGTATTAAACAGCATTATTCTTCCAGCCAGGCACTACACTGTTCCATGCTCAATCCTGCCGCAGAAATATCATGCCTGATAGTTTGCCGGTGTAAAACCATTACACGGGTTGCTAACTTGAGCCCCAATTCCAGTTGGTGTGTAACCATCAGCACAGTACCTCCCTGCAGGTGAAATTCACGGAGAAATTCTTGAAACCAGCGGAATGAATTTTGATCTAGTCCGGTGTATGGTTCATCAAGAATAAGTATTTCAGGTTGACATAACATCAATCTACCAATCATCAAACGTTTAGTCATTCCGCTGCTGAAATTACGTACAGGCAGCTGCGCGACATGAGTCAAATCAATTTTCGTTAAAATCTCATCAATTTTTGATTTCAGCTCCTCAACACCATAAAGTGTTCCGTACAACCGCAAATTATCTATTGAACTTAGATCTCCGTATAACCTGTTTTCATGAGTAATACTGCCCATAATCTGCAGCCACTCCCGCAACTTTTCTCTTTGGTTTGTACCACGAAAATGAATCTTTCCTTTGGTTGGTCTCATCAGTGAGCTGACAATACGTAACAATGTTGACTTGCCCGCACCGTTATTGCCAATGAGCATCAAGAATTCTCCGGCTTCCAGAGAGAAGCTGATATTGTCGAGTATGGTACGATAACCAAATCGCTTACTGACTCGTTCAAGGTTCAAGAGGGCAGACATGCGGAGGGAAGAATTGGCAGAGGTTAGTTTTACTACTTGATCGGATAAGCGTTGTCAATTATCAGTTCTCTTTTATCATTCCAAATCAGGATTCGAACAAAGCTTCCTGCCTTAACTTTGGGGAATTTATTTGAAATGATTCTGTATCTTCTTATTCTATATGGCGTAGATTTTTCCAGTCGAAATGGAATATCCTTTTCCAGATTTTTTCTGGAAGAAAGATACATTCCAGTTCTTCCTTTTTGGAGACTGTCGGAAATATTGGTCAGGTTGTAATTGACACTTACAAAACCGTCTTTGCTCATTATTGTTAATTTTTTTACAGAGATAGTAGAATTAGCCAAAGTTTGTGATGTTTGTTTTTTTACTGCAGCAACGGTTGAGGAAGTTATTTGTTCTCGTTTTATCAGTTGTTTTGATAGCTTGTTTTTTTCTGTTTCAAGTTCAGCAACTTTTGCTTGGATATTTTTATTTTCTGTTAGAGATTCCGTTAATGAGGCCTGTGTGCTTAGAAGTTGCTGCTGCAGGGAACGGGCTTTAAATTGAAGGTTGTTTATCTGTTCTTGAGTGGATGTTTTTTCAAGTTGAAATTGTCGAACCACCTGTTCACGCTGTGCCAGAATTGAGTTTAGCTCAGATATTTGTGAACGTTGATGCTCTAATAAAGACGTTTGCTGCTCATTCAATTTTTTTTGTTGGGAAGACTGGGACAAAACCTGTTGTTCCCATTCAAAATCCTGTTGCCCGGTTTGTTTCAATCTTGAAATAAGAATTTCATTTCGTGTTTTTTCTTGCTTGATTTGCACCGTCAACAGTTCTTGATCAACTAGGGGTGTGAAATGCAGATAGGCGACTGCGATTGACAAACATGCAATAATAACTAACAGTAAGCCAACAAAAAATTTGATATTTCTCAGGAAAAACGCTGTTCCGCGATTATCTCCAACAACATAAAAATTTGTTTCCATTTTGCTCATTAAAAGTATTAATTAGGCTGATCCAGCTCAACCCTAAGACGGTAAATCTGTCCACCGATACTCTCTACTTTACCAGTTAATTCTAATTCTAGCAAGGTAGCCAGCAAGATATTCATGTCAATTTTTGTATTTGCGTGAATTGCGTCAATTTCCTCTATTCCGTCATTTAGTGCAAAAAGAATCCGGCTTTGCATTTCATCCAGATCATCCGGGTTTATTTTTTTTAATCCATGTCCCGCGTCATCCGAGCCAAAATTAAGTTGAGTTGCTGAGCCTGAAAAAATGGATAATTCTTCTAAAATATCTTTGGCGCAACTAACCAGTTTAGCATGTTGGCGTGCGATCAAACTGTTAGTACCTGCACTCGCGGAGGAATCCACACGTCCGGGAACCGCAAAAACTTCACGATTTTGCTCTAGAGCAAATGCGGCAGTGATTTTTGCACCACTTTTTTGGCGGGCCTCGGTGACTACAATTCCCATTGATAAACCACTGATGACACGATTACGGATTGGAAAATTACGGGCAAGAGGTTTTACGCCAAGTGGAAATTCGGAAACCAGCGCTCCATTTTTCAAAATTTCCGCGGCCAGTTTTTTATTTTCCGGAGGATAAATATGCTGCAAGCCGCCTGCAAGTACAGCAATGGTTTTTAAGCCACAATCCAATGCTGCTTCGTGAGCCACCGTGTCAATGCCTTTTGCAAGTCCGCTAACAATAATCATTTCAGGAATATATTGTGCCAGTTCTTTTACCAGTCGACGTGTTTGTTGTTTTCCGTATGCAGTACAGCCTCTGGAACCTACGAAAGCAAGGCACGGATTTTCCGCATCCTCCAGTTCACCCTGCCAGTACAAAACACTTGGTGGTGTGGAAATTTGTTGCAGCCTCAAGGGATATCCGGATGAATCAGGGCAAAACAGCCGAATCCCCGGAGTTTCTCCAATTATTCGTTTTTCGATGAGAAAACTATGTGATTGAGTAGCACCTGCAATATGGTTTGCTAATTTTGCAGAGAGTTGGAACTGCTCAACCAGGATTTCAGGACTCGTTTTCAGCAGTTCTTCCACACTACCTAATTGCTCAATCAAGCCCCGGATCTTTTTGTATCCAATTCCGGAAACCAAGCTCAGGGCAAGCCACGACCATGCAGGATCGGAGTCGGTCGGTTGCAGAACATTAGCTGTCATCTTGCTCCTGATTATGTGCGTTCGCTGAGTGCTCTTTCCACATCGCGCATTGCATCTTGTTTTTTCATGGTTTGACGTTTATCATGCAGCTTTTTTCCGCGACCTAATGCCAACTCCATTTTAATAATTCCTCCTTTTAAGTAAATTTTCAGCGGAATCAAAGTCAGTCCCTGCTCTTTTACCTGTCCATACAGGCGGCGTATTTCAGAACGGTGAAGTAGTAGTCGTCTTGGCCGGAGAGGCTCATGATTGTGGCGGTTACCAAAATCATATTGAGAAATGTGCGCATTCAGTAAATAAACTTGAAGACTGTCATCAACTCGGCAGTAACTTTCAGCGAGGTTGATTTGTCCTGCACGGATACTCTTTACTTCCGTACCCTGTAAGACAATGCCGACTTCCATGGTTTTTTGAATTTCATACTCAAACCTTGCTTTACGATTTTTGGCGAGTGTTTTTGAAGCCATATCTGTAAATTAAATTTTTTGAATTATATTCATTTCGGCTTGAATGAGCAAGACCACACTAATTTAGTAGATTTGACTCTGCCCAGGAAATTGCATCGTCTTCACCCAGGAAATCTCCGTTAAGTTGCCTTTCAAACGCCTGTTTTAAAATGATACCAATTTCTGGACCAGGAGACATACCAAGTGCTAAAAGGTGCCTCCCCATGAGCAAAGGACGAGGAGCTTCGTCATAGACATCCATCCGTTCTGCTTCATCCAAAAGCCAGTCTCCGGCTTCAAAACATTTTCTCTCTTCTTGAGTCAGAGTCCTGCCAAAATAATCTGCTCTGGCCAATAAAACCAATTCTGGTATGCGGACACGCAAGGCAAGTCTCCTGATTGTTCCGGAATTAATTCGTTCACGATCTTTAAAGAGTTGAATTGGTCGGAGGTGTTCTTTGACCAAAGTTTTTACTTGTTCAATTAAATTTCGATCATCTGTCAATCTGCGTAAAAATTGTTCTGTAGGAGCAACTCCCTCAACGTCATGCGCAGGACTGCGCCAGCGTCCACGTAAAAATATTGTAGTCAGCGGTTTGCCAAAGTCGTGACAGAGTGCACCAAACATTAATTCCAAATCCTTTTTATCATCACCTTTTCTTAATCCTGCCGCCTCGTCCAAAACAAGCAGAGTATGGATCCAAACATCACCTTCCGGATGCCATTCCGGATCTTGCGGAACACCGATAAGTGCTTTCAGTTCCGGAAAATAAGCTAAAATTCCCAGCTTTTCGGCGGCGTCTAAACCAATGGATGGTCTTTTTGCTTTCAGAAGCAACTTCCGGAATTCTTCAAAAATCCGCTCCCTGGATAACTCGCTAAGATTTAATTGGCGACAGAGTTTTACGGTTTCCGGAGCAATTTCAAATTCAAGACGTGCTGAAAACTGCATTGCTCTCAAAACCCTTAACGGATCTTCGGAAAAAGAGGGGCCGATATGCCTCAGTACTTTGCGCTTTAAGTCTCCTAATCCATCAAAAGGATCCAGAAATTCTTGATTTAACAAATCATAACCGATGCTGTTAATGGTGAAGTCACGGCGCGAGGCGGCTTTTTGGTAACTCATTGTTGAATCGGGTGTGACCAAAAATCCACGATGCCCCTTACCGGTCTTGCTTTCAGATCTGGGCAGACTAAAATCATATTCTGCATTTGAAGTTTTAAGTTTCAGTACACCAAAACTTTTTCCGACTGTATGAAGAACTCCAAATTGTTGGAGTACAGATTCGAGTGCTTCAGGGCTCATTCCAAAAATTTCCACATCCAAGTCTTTTGATATTCTCCGACCCATGCAGTGGTCTCGCACTGCCCCGCCGACAAGAATACTACGACCTTTATACTTGGCAATTGCCTTTGCGATTTTGATCAGTTCCGGAGGAGTTGGCAGGAGGGGCATGAAGGTTTTCTGGGTTTGATAATTAAGTTTGTACGCACCTTCAGCTATAAACTGAGTTCACAAAAATCTTGCTGCACAATGTTTGCGTACAGTATATTTCAGGCACGCTTCAAAAGTTCATCAAAATAATCGATGGTTGGCCGCAGCCCTTCTCCGAGAGTTATTTTAGGTTCCCAGCCGAGTCTCTTTTTGGCCAGGGTGATATCCGGTCTGCGTCGTCCGGGATCATCTGGGCGAGCAGCGATTTTCACCAGTTTTGAACTGGAGTTAGTCATCGCCAGTACTTTTTCAGCCAACTCAATCATGGTGAATTCTCCAGGATTTCCTGTATTCACCGGGCCGATAAAATCTTCTGTTTCCATCATTCTATACATCGCATCCACCAATTCCGTAACATAACAAAAACTACGGCTTTGCAAGCCATCTCCATGAATGATAATTGGCTCACCTTTGAGTGCCGCAACAATAAAATTACTGACGACTCTGCCGTCATCCGGATGCATTCTGGGACCGTATGTGTTGAAGATTCGAATGATTTTTACATCAACCTGACTTTGCCGATGATAGTCCATCATCAAGGTTTCCGCTAAACGTTTTCCTTCATCATAGCAACTTCGCAAACCGACAGGATTGACATTACCAAAATAACTTTCCGGTTGAGGATGCACTTGCGGATCACCGTAAACCTCTGAGGTGGAAGCCTGCAAAATACGGGCTTTAACACGTTTCGCCAATCCCAGCATGTTAAGAGTACCCATGACATTGGTTTTTGCGGTTTTTACCGGATTGTACTGATAATGAACCGGAGATGCCGGGCAGGCTAAATTGAAAATCCAGTCAACTTCTAAAAGAATCGGCTCCACGATATCATGCCGGATCAACTCGAAATTAGGATTATTCTCTAGTTGATGTAAATTTGATTTACTTCCTGTAAAAAAATTGTCAATTGCGATAACCTCATGTCCTTCAGTGATCAGACGATCACAAAGGAATGAACCAACAAAACCGGCACCTCCGGTTACAAGCACTTTTTTCATTAAGAAATCTCAGTTAGTTCTGAAAAATAATATGTCGCATTATAGCCTGAATAACTTCCAAGATTCAAGGCGGACTGAAGTTTGACAGGCTTAAAAAGCAATAATGATGTTCTTGTATAATGTCAACAAGGTATCTTTTCTATCGAAGTAAGAAATCTTATCCTTCCGGTTTCATTGATTACAACAAAAATTAAGTCTGGTTTGGATCTGGCAATATCAGCCGGGAGAACACGGAAATTTCCGAAACTTTTTCTCAATATTGAATATAGCATTGCGACTTCAGGACACTCGGATTATTATCTACGATTGGAAACCTGTGCAATTGCGTAGGAACAAGACTTTGATTGTAAGCTGTACGGATTCCATTTGTAAATCAACCTGCAGCACCGGTGATTCTCAAGGGCCGATCCGGAATTATCAATCCGGGAATCAGTGTAAACGGATCAATACTTTTATATTTTTACAAGGAGAAATTATGTTGACGGAAGAAAGACAAAAAGATTTGGAAACCGCGATTTCGCAAATTGAACGTCAGTTTGGAAAAGGTTCAATTATGAAAATGGACGGTTCCACTGTGGGAAAGTTTCCTACGGTCAGTGCCGGAAATTTAGCACTGGACATTGCTCTGGGAATTGGAGGTTTGCCGCGAGGACGGATTGTTGAAATTTATGGTCCGGAAGCATCCGGTAAAACAACCGTAGCCTTATGTGCGATTGCGGAAGTCCAAAAAATAGGCGGTGTTGCTGTTTTCATAGACGCGGAACATGCCTTTGACCGTAACAATGCCAAAACATTGGGTGTTCAGGTTGAAGATCTTTTACTGGCTCAACCTGACTACGGGGAACAGGGTTTGGAAATCGCGGAGCAGCTTGTTCGCGTCGGTAAAGTTGATATGGTTGTTATTGACTCTGTAGCAGCGCTTGTTCCTAAAAACGAATTGGAAGGAGACATGGGTGACTCACACATGGGATTGCACGCACGATTGATGTCGCAAGCTCTGAGAAAATTATCAGGTGTGATCTCAAAGTCGAACACAATTTTCATTTTTATCAATCAGCTTCGTTCAAAAATTGGTGTAGTTTTTGGAAATCCTGAAACAACCACAGGCGGAAATGCTCTCAAATTTTACTCCACCGTACGCCTTGATATTCGACGTGCGAGTCAGATTAAGGTTGGAGATGAAGTCAAAGGGCACAGAATGAAAATAAAGGTTGCCAAAAACAAATTGGCTCCGCCGTTTCGTATTGCTGAAGTTGATTTGATCTATGGGGTTGGCATCTCTAAAATGGGTGTTTTACTGGATTTGGCAGTAACTGATGAAATTGTGCAAAAAAGCGGAACATGGTTCTCTTACGAAAAAGAGCGCTTGGGACAGGGCCGCGACAACTCCATCAAGTTTTTGGAAGAAAATCCTGAAATTGCGGATGTCATCAATCTCAAAGTTCGGGCTTCGCACAATCTTGATGCTCCAGATTCAACACAGGAAACGCAGAAAACGGCTACTGAGGAATGAGCGATACTGACTCTTTGCCGGATACAGCAAAGCCGTCTCATAAAAAAATTGAGGACTTTCTCAGCGGAGGGTTTCCTGAAGTTTCAGTGGAAGAAGCTCTTGCAACCGGAAATATACTGCTTGATGTACGCACCGCGGAAGAATTTTGGAAGGGCAGTATTCCGGAAGCAAGAAGTTTTCCGCTATTTGATAATTTGGAACGCGCGGAAATTGGAACTATTTATAAACAGGTTGGACGAGATGCCGCGGTTGTGAAAGGTTTGGAGTTTTTTGAACCGAGACTCCAGCAGTTTTTATGTTCGCTTTCGGCGATAAAATCTCAGCAACTTGTTGTATATTGCGCCCGCGGGGGGATGAGGTCAGTGTCGGTTGTCAGGCTGCTGCGGGAACATGGATTCAGGACTTTTCAACTGCAAGGTGGTTATAAAAATTATCGGCAATTTGTTTTAAGGAAACTTGAAAAACCTGTGCCACCTCTCATTGTGCTGCATGGTCAGACTGGTGTCGGAAAGACAATGCTCCTGCAAAAACTTCCGGATCATTTGGATTTAGAAGGCCTGGCCCAACATCGTAGTTCTTTGTTTGGTGCTATTCACAAAACTCCCCGTACCCAGAAAGATTTTGAAGCACTGCTGGTTCAAAAATTAAAAAAACTGCCGGATACGGTTCCTCTTTTTGTTGAAGGCGAAAGCCGGAAAGTTGGACAAGTTTTTGTTCCACAGTCTTTTGCAAAGGCAATGAAGGACGGGACGCTGGTACTGCTGAGCGCAAAGCTGGAAACCCGTATTAGTCGCATAGTTCAGGAGTATCAAATTTGTGATGAACAAAGTATTCAACAAATTGACTCGATATTGCAGTCATTACAAATTGCACTCGGAAAGCTTAAAGTCGAACAATTGCGCAAGTGGCTGAAACAAGGTGAGATTGAAAACATTGTACACATGCTTTTGTTAGACTACTATGACCCACGTTACAAGCACGCAATGAGTAAATATGAGTTTATGCTGGAACTTTCTACTGAAGACTTGAATCAGGCTGCCGGTGAGTTAATTGGATTTCGAAATGAAATAATTGACAGCTGTTGAAAACAAATACGTAAAAAGATATTCTTTAATAAGAAACTGATATAATTAATTAGTATTTCTATAAATGAGAAAAACATCTTTATTTATTCTCTTGATATTAACTGTCTTTTTAGTTTGTCAGGCAACAAGTGGATACTCAAAAAGCAGTAATAATTTTGTTGAAATAAAGACGAATTTCGGTTCATTCCCACTAGCTATTCCCACTCTTCGTTTACCAGAGCTTCCCTCCTTTGCGCTGGTTTCAGTTTCGGAGGCAACTTATCCTGAGCTTCCCGACTGGAATTACTCACGATTTATTCCAAAAGAACCCAGTTGGCTCGATCAGTCAGGCAAATTTTACAAAGAAGGTATTGTTCAATTATTTCGGGGCAACCTGAATGTGGCACTTAAAAGATTTCAGGCAGTTACAGACAATTATCCGGAAACGCCCTGGTTTGCACCAGCTTGGTTTTGGCAGGGTCAAATAACAGCGAAGCAAGAAAAATTTGCTCAAGCAGAGAAAACACTTACATATTTTCTGGATTTAATTAAACAAAAAAAAAGTTCGGAACTCTTTCTTGAATACCAGAATTTCAGTCGCTACACATTAGCATGGTTGGCCTTGAAGCAAAATAAATATAAAGATGCGCTTGAACAAATACAGAAATATGAAAAAAAAATCAGTGTAAAGAAAATTCGGATCCAACTCCTTTATCTGAAATACCTGACCTATGTAAAATTGAAGAAGAGCGCCCCAATTTTTGTGGAGCTCAATATTTTGATTCAAGATAATCCCTTTGATTTTGAGCATGTGGTACGCTTGGCCGAATTTTACTTTGCGGAAAAAAGATGGCAAGAATTAGCGGATTTAGTTGCTGCCCAAGCTGCTGAGTCCATTTTTTACAATGACCCTCAAATGGAACATTTTTTATGGCTTGGAGTGGTTGCAGAAATGAGTTTGAAACAATGGTCTAATGCACAAAAAACGTTGAAGTCCTTGGATGAGCTAGGCGTCAGGAATCCGGATCAACTTGCCAGGGCATATTCAAGACTTTATATGGAGGTCAAACAATTTGAATCAGCGTGGATAAACTGGGCTAAAATTGAAGATGAACTAATCCGTGAACGAAGCTTACGAGAATTAATACACCATGCAAGCAAAAGTGAAGATTATAAGTTTTTACTTAAAAAATTGCCGGAACTAAAGTCTGTAGCTCAATCTTGGCGTGCATGGCAAGGAGAAATGGAACTGATTTATGCCTATCTTTACTTGCGTTTGGGACAGAGAAAAAAGGCTCAACAATGGCTGCAATGGTCGCTCAAACATTCAGTGCCGGAAGGAAACGAGCAAATTTCAAAAATTGTTCATGAAGAAAGTCTTTTTCTCAGTACAGTCATGGAGTTGCTCAATGCTGATTATGAAAAGGCATACCTGAATTTAAAACAATTACTTGAAAATTACTCCAGTTCAGCACGATTGTCAGATTACTATTTTTGGTACGGAGTTATGCTGTATGAAATTGATAAGAGGCATTTGGAAGCAATCATGGCAATGCGTCAAGTAGATCAAAAAGGAGAACGTGATGATGATCGTTGGTTTCTGCTTGGTAAAGTAAATCATGATCAGCAAAAGTGGAGTCCTGCAATCTTTGCTTTTTCTACTTTAAAAAAGCTTCATCCCAATTCTCGATTTCTGCAAGAAGGTCTATATTTACAGGCACAGGCATATTATGAGCAAAAACAATATAATTCAGCATTGGAAGTCTTAAATGACCTGAACAGTGCTTTTGATCCTCTGAAACAACCTGTGAGAGCTATTCACTTAAGGGTTTTGATACTTGTCGCATTGCAAAGGTATGAGCAGGCAGATGATGTGCTCCGTCACAAGATTGCGCAGCATCCGGACTTTTCTCTGATAAAATTGAGGGTTGAAGTGTTGAAACACATCAAAGATCCTCGGCGAATTCTAAGTGTGACAGGAGTTGGGCTAGGACTTTCTACCAGCGAAGATCAAGGCTTTCTTTACTTTCATCGTGCAAATGCTCTTTATGATACGAAAAAATATGAAGAAGCGGACACCTATTTTAATCTAGCCTTAAAAAATCCTCCAAAAGGTAGTAAGCGTGTTATTCAATACCGCATTTTGAGAATTCAGTATGAGTTGGGACGGATTCCTGAATTACTAAAAGGTGCTTATAAATTTTTGAAAGTGAGCAATGAGGATGATTATAGCTACAAAATATTGCATTTGCTGGGAAATTATTTTCTTGAACTGAAGCAAAAAGAGAAGGCTGCTCCATATTTAAAGCAACTTGTTGTCAATTATAAAAAATCTGTACGCCAGGTAGAACTTGCTCCGGAAAAAAGAGTCGAACAGATTGTGATTATAGGTGAACTTTACAACGAGTTGGCCAATTATGAGATGGCTGAGCGTTGGCTGAACCAAGCCTTAAAATCAATGGAAACGGTGGATGATGGACGAAAGAAATGGCAGCTGCATATCCTCAGAGAAAAGGGTTTGGCACTTTTCCAGCTGGGTAAACATCGCCAGGCGCTGGCTGCAAGTCTGAAGGTTCTATATCTTGACCGTGGTTTATCACTACAAAAAAGTTACGATCTCAATTTGCGAATTGCGTCAAGTTATGTTCAGCTGGAACGGAGTTCGGAAGCGATGGCGATTTACCGTAAAATGTTAAAAAAGTTTAAAACCCCGGAACGTAAACTGGAAGTTGAGAAACTCCTGCGTAATTTGACGCAATAAGAAAGAAATTGAATTAATTCTTTGCAGGATGTTTCACGTGAAACAAGTGTTATGAATTTCAAAATCATTGCTATCGATGGTCCAACTGGTGTTGGGAAAAGCACAATTGCTCGTCAACTTGCCGAGAAACTGCGTTTTTTGTATGTTGATACCGGTGCAATGTTCCGCTGCCTTGCTTGGAGTTGGGGAAAGAAGGGCTGTCCTGAAAGTGATGAGTTACTTACTGAGTTGGGTAATCAAACAAGGATTGTATTTGAAGATGAGTTTGTTATTTGCGATGATACAGATGTGACACAGGAAATTCGGACAGAACGAATTTCCAAACTTGCTTCTAAAATCAGCCGATTCACCTTAATCAGAAAGGTGATGAAAAATCAGCAACGAGCTCTGGTTGAAGAAGTCCGCAAGTCAGAAAGTTACCCTGGTGCTGTTTTGGAGGGTAGAGATATCGGCACAGTTGTTTTTCCGGCTGCGGAATTCAAATTTTACATAGATGCGTCTCCGGAGATTCGTGCTAAACGCAGGTTGCTGCAGTTGCAGGAACATTGTGAAGAAGCAAATTATGAGGACATATTAACAGCCCTTCGTAAGCGTGATTTTCAGGATCAAAACCGTGAAGTTGCTCCTTTGCGTCCAGCAGAGAATGCAATTATTGTTGATACAGGAAAGCTCAACGCTCAACAGGTTTTGGAGCATTTGCTTGACTGTGTCGCAAAAGAAAAAGGAGTCAGCCAGCCCGGAGTTCAATGATTGTTAAATATCTTAACGTTTTTTAAGGTGGTGTCATGAAAGCAGTTATTCTCGCAGCTAATCGCAGTACCCGATTGAGTCCGTTTATTGAAACCCGCTGTAAACCCATGATTCGCATTGCGGGGCAATACATTCTTGAAAATACGATTTTATTTCTTAAGGAAGCAGGAATTCACGAAATTGTACTCGTAGTTAATCATCAGCAAGACCTTATCCGCCGCTATTTTGGAAGTGGAAAAATATTTGGGGTGAATCTTCAATATGTCGTTCAGGATGAACTACAGGGTATTGGACATGCCTTAAGCCTTTGTCAGACGTCTTTGGAGAAGAAGCCGTTTTTGTTGGTTTATGGAGATGTGCTGACTGATAACAACCCCTTTTTATCCATTCTGCAAACCTACTCTGAGATGGACAGAGAAGTTGCCTTGATTGCCTTGCCGGAGTCTTCAAAAGAGTTTGGCAATGTCTATCTGGATCATGAAATGAAAATCAGCCGTTTGGTTGAAAAACCTCAGGCAAATCAGGCAAATTATGTTTTTGCGGGAATGTTTGTTTTGTTTCCGAAGATTTTTGATTTGTTGGAAAAGAATCAGAATGATATTTCCCGCTGTTACGAACAAATGATTGAAGCCGGAGGACTTCAGGCTTGTTTGTGGGAAAAAGGATGGATTGATATGATCCATCCCTGGCATATTTTGGAAGCAAACCGGATGTTAATGAGTTCCTGGAAAACTGCTGAGATTGATGCTAGTGCAAAATTGCTGGGACATGTGCATCTGGAAGGTGCTGTTCGAATTGGGTCTAATGTAACTGTTGAATCCGGAACAGTACTTAAAGGACCTTGTTATATCGGCTCCGATTCTTATGTAGGAAATAATTCCCTCATCCGAAATTATAGCGCAATTGGTCCGGGTTCCATTGTTGGGTACGGATCAGAGTTGAAAAACTGTGTGCTCTTTGGAAATAATGACGTTGGCCGACTTTCATTTGTCGGAGATAGCGTTATGGGAGAAAATGTAAAATCAGGTTCCGGGCTGACTACGGTAAATCACACAGTCGATTATAGTCTAATTAGCTGCAAGTCCAACTCGGAATTGATCGAAACCGGTTTAACAAAACTGGGCGCGTTTATTGGTGATAGTGTGTCCATAGGAGCCCGACATACACTTGGACCCGGAACCATTGTGGAGTCCGGAAAAATCATTGCGGATTGTATTACTCTCTAATTATGATGGTTTCAAAATAACTCTGAAACCCATGTTGTCATTTCGAATGTAGAAATAAATCTTCATGATATTAGTGCTTAACACAAAATAGATTTTTAGCTTCGTAAGCAATGAAACTTTTTTAAGACTTTTTACTTTTCCATCAAAGATAACAACCAAAACTAATCATACGGCAAAGCAAAAAATGTGTGGCATAAGCGGCATTGTCCATTCAGAAAATATTGGCAGAAATTTATTTAATTCAATCCGTAACTTGGAGTATCGTGGCTACGATTCCTGTGGAATGGCCATGCTGCAACAAGGAGAGCTTGATTTGCGAAAAAATGTTGGAGGGATTGATGAAGTCAATGCAATAGAAAAATTGGACCAAATGCAGGGCAGCATCGGAATTGCACACACGCGTTGGGCAACACACGGTGGAGTAACTCAGGAAAACGCTCATCCCCACCTTTCGCCTGACCGGAAATTTGTGATCGTACACAACGGCATTATTTCTAACTACCAGGAATTGCGTGAACGCCTTCTGAGTCAAGGTGTTGTTTTTGAATCATTGACTGATACAGAGGTTTTCGTCAACTTGTTGGAGGAATCATACTCAAAATACAATGATTTAGAAAAAGCCTTTTTAGCGGCGCTAGGAGAAATCAAAGGTTCATTTTCAATTGTTATGCTTTCGTCACATGATCCGGATCACTTGTACTGTGTAAAAAAAGAGTCGCCCTTACTTCTCGGTCTGGGCGAGGGATGCAATTATGTTGGTTCAGATCTCAATGCGTTTTTGGAGTACACCAGAAAGGCCATAGTTCTGGATGATGGAGAATATGTTGTTTTAGGCCGGAATGAATACCAAATTCGTAAAGTGGAAAACGGCGAACTTGTTGAAAAAAAAGTTTTACACATTGACTGGGATGTAGAAACGAGTAAAAAGGGGGGTTACTCCCACTATATGCTTAAGGAAATATTTGATGAACCACAGACTGTACGACAGGCATTGAAAATTCCGCGGGAACAAATTTCCGGATTTGCCGAGATGTTGACAGATGCTACCCATGCCTACTTGATGGGAGTTGGAACAACTTATTATGTGGCGAATATCAGTCAGTATTTTTTTTCAACTTTGGCAAACCAATACTACCCGGCGCTGAGTTCTGATGAGTTTTCTGTTGTTCGGATTGAGTCCGGAGATATGGTGCTGGCACTTTCTCAATCCGGAGAAACCTATGATACAAAAACTTCGTTAGAATATGCAAAGACTCATGGAGCGAAAACTGCGGCGGTTGTAAATGTGATGGGCTCGGCAATCAGTATGATGGTTGATCAGGTGATTATGCAGGGCTCCGGTCCAGAAATATGTGTTGTTTCAACTAAAGCCGCTTTGGCTCAAACTTTCATAATGCTGCGTGTAGCCTTGGAATTGGGGCTGATGCGGAAGCAAATAACGCAGAAAGATTATCAAACACATCAACAGGATCTGGAATCATTTCCGCAAATGGTTGAGCAAATTCTCAATGAACAATCCGGATTTGTGCGCAACATCGCGCGGGCTACCAGTCATGTTGAGCATTGGTTGTTTCTCGGCTGCGGTGTTTATTATCCTGTTGCCATGGAGTCTGCGCTCAAAATGAAAGAAATTACTTACCAACACGCGGAAGGAATGCCGGCAGGATTTCTTAAACACGGAACGCTGTCAATGGTTGAACCAGCTTTGCACACCTTGTTTTTTGTGCCTCTTCCGGAACAAAAAGTTTTACATGATCGTACGCTGAATGCCATGGAACAAGTTAAAACTCGTGGAGGTACTGTGATTGCAATTATGTTTCAAGGTGACGAACGCACTCTGGCTGTAACAAATCAAGCAATCCAGCTACCTCAGATGAGTTCCTTGTGTGCCCCGCTTGCGCAGATGATTATGGCGCAGATGTTTGCGTATTATGCGGCATTAGATTTAGGCCGCAATATTGATAAGCCCAGAAATTTGGCAAAATCTGTAACTGTCGGCTGAAACGTTTCCTCCCACAAATTCCTGCTTATTTCTACCAAATTATAATAAGTTATGTGTCTAACCGGCTTTTAGTCCATATTATCCCGCAACGAAATGACAATTGAACGCATACAAGGAACGGATGGCATACGTGGCTCAGTCTGTCGTTTAGAGGATAGCGTCAGCATGGATCCGATTTCTGCATTACTGAATGAAGGTGTACTGACTGAAGAATTTTTTGAACTGTACACTTACGCCTTTTGTCAGGAATTACTGGAAAGCGGTATTGCGTCTGCATTTGATCTTGCAGTTATAGGTTGGGATCCTAGAGATAAAAGTGGTCGTTTTAATGCTGCCGGCGTGCGAGGAATCAGGAAAGCGGGAATGACTGCGGTGGTTGTTGATATTTTACCGACTCCCGCAATTTCACTTTATCAACTACACGTTGGAGCTGCATGTGGTTTTGCCTTAACGGCCTCGCATAATCCTGCAGACCAGAATGGGATTAAAATATTTTTGGGGTATTCAAATTTGAAGTTATTTCCGGAAGATGACAAACGCCTGACTCGAAGATGTCTCAGCTTAAATTATGAAGTTCTGAGGACTACGCCTTTGTTGGGAGAACTGCGCAATGATCGCCAAGCTGCACGGAAGTTGTTTTTAGATTTTATGGCGGAGCCAAATAATCATTGGCTGAGCGATGATTGCTTGGTGGGAACTACAATAATTGTTGATGCTGCAAATGGGGCTTTTTCTCCAATAATCCAGGATTTGCTGAAAAACTCTGTTGCCGATTTTGTAATTAGCAATGCTGATCCTGCACAAGGAATAAACTTACGATGCGGAGTTGCCGACCTTGAAGGTGTAGAATTTATTAAAGGAGATGAGATAGAAAATGGTTTATTTTCTGAATATGAAACACTGCGGCGGATTTTGGTAATAGGACGTGTACAGCAAGAAAAACCACTAAAATGTTCAAACCTCGTACTGGGTTTTGTTTTCGATGGTGACGGAGATCGTTGTTTTTTATTGTGTTATGATCCGTTTCAAGACGGGATTATTATACTCGGCGGCGATGTGCAGGCTTTTTTACAGGCAAAGTTTCTTCAGCAAAACCACAATTGGCCTCAGCTACCTTTGTTTGTAAACACTGTCGAAAGTGATCTGGAAGCAGTTCGCGCGGTTCAGCAAGCTGGATTTGAAACAATGCAATGCGCGGTTGGCGATAAATGGATTTTGTGGCAGGCCTTTTTTTATGACTGGCAGACAAAACAGGAATTTTATCTAAACAAAATAGCCACTCCTGAATACAGTCGATTGTTGGACGAGGCGAGAACAAAGCTTGATTTGATGGTCAATAATTCCAAGTTTGACGCATTGTCCGCAACCCATATTTTCATGTCTCTGGAAAAATGGGTCCGCGAAAACATGGGGAATGTACTAGTAAAAAGCGCGTACGACCACGCATGTCAGCAGCCGAATAATTATTTTGCGATCGGCAGCGAAGAATCCGGACACGTGATTACTTTAGCTAAAATGCTTTCCGGAAACACAAATCGTCCGGTGTTTATCGGCAATAGCTTGAAATGCGCCTTGAACAGTCTGGCCGCAATTCAAGCTTTACGTCCAGAAAAAAATACTTCAGAATTCTTTGCATGGTTGAAAAATCCCTTTCCTTCCGGATTTCAAAAAAGCCTTCCGGTTTATTATGTTGATAAATCTTTGCTGGATGAAGGCACGGTGCTGCGTGATGAATTGGAAAAATTGTTGCTCACTAATCTAAACTGGCCGGGAGGAATGGAAGTTGAAATTGTGAAACGTCAGGAGGAACCCAAAATGCTGCTGCTCCGTGTTTTAGAAAATGGACTTCCCGCGGCTACCGTCTTTGTGAGGAATTCCGGAACAGAGGACAAACTGGCGCTTTATCTGCGGGGAAGAGCCGATCTTTCAGGACGCCTGGAAACTCTTGCGGGAAAAATATATCCCTTTTTACTGCTTTCGTTCAAAAATAAAAAAAATCCAATGGCGCAGGCAGAACAATTGGTTCTGCACTGTTTGAAAGATGGAGTAAAGAAAACAATTGATTTAAAACATGAAAAATTTGCCACAATTTCCCTGGAGCGACTGCTGCACGAAATGAGTTCACGTCAAAAACTGATACGGAAAGAAGGAGACTGCTGGAGCATTACGGAAATGGGGCGGATCTGCTTAAATTATTCTGAACGTTCAGCATGATTAGCTTTACTCAGAATTTTTCTGAACGTTCAGAATAAGATAAGACGGAGGGAATGCACAATGAGTCACTGATTCATAATTATGCAGACAGGAAGAATGGTTTCGGTATCTCTTATTTACTGAAATTACACAAAGAGTTAACCTGATAACGGAGATTTCACCGGTGGGCGGGGGCCAAGTGACAGAAACGGAAAACTTAAAAACTACCCTGGAACTTTTAACAGAGGCAAACTTTCAAAAAATCGCGCCACCGCACGTCCGGTGCAAGGGTTTTGAAACAAAATATCACTTTAATGTGCAGATATTAACCAGTATTCGGTAGAACACATTGATAATATAATTCAAAGTTATTATTCAGGAAGCACTAACTACGCCATTGACTTATAATAAATTTGGTCTTACAATGGTGTTATGGAATTTGTCGAAACTCCAATCTTCACGAAAATAATTCAGCCATTGCTGACGGATGAAGATTATCAAAAATTACAGCAGGAACTGGCCAATAAACCTGAGGCGGGGAAACTTATTCGGGGAAGTGGAGGTTTGCGTAAATATCGTTGGGCTGTTACTGGTACAGGCAAACGAGGAGGCCTCCGCATTATATATTTCTGGCACGTTGCAAGGAATATTATTTTGATGCTTTATGCTTACCCTAAAGCGAAAAAAGAAAATCTTACTTTTGAACAAATGAAAAAATTAAAATCACTGATGGAGCTATAACATGGATGCAGAAATGTTCAATGAATTACTTGAAAGTGTTCGGCAAGGTAAAGACATTCTCAAAGGCGAACGAACCGCAAGTCGGCGCTTTTATGTGAACGAAATTAATGTGTCTCAACTACGTAGTCGCTTTGAGTTGACCCAAAACAAATTTGCTCAAATGTTGGGAATTAGCGTTTCCACTTTACGCAATTGGGAACAAGGTCGCCGAAAACCGGAAGGACCAGCCAGAGTATTATTACAAATCGCAGATTTACATCCCGAAGCCGTATTGGAGACAACAAACTCCTAACTCCACTTACAAGAATGGAGAGTATAGGGCAACTACCATTTTTACGAGACTGTCATATTTTGATTTTTCCAAGAATTCGGTGATAGTTTCATCTTCAGTCTGAAGTTCTTTCAAACGATTTGAAACATGAAAAATTTGCTGAAATCTCCATTGATCGCCTCCTGCACGAAATGAGCTCACGTCAAAAACTGATCCGGAAAAAAGACGACTGCTTGAGCATAACGGAAATGGGGCGGTTATGCCTGACATTCTGAACGTTCAGAATGATTTGCTTTACTCGGGTATATTCTGAACGTTCAGAAAAGATTGTTCTACCTTGGCCGCAAGCTGCATCAGGTGGTAGTATATTTTGAAGTTTTCCAACAATGATGCCGTAGCGAAAAGTCATAAAACTGTGTCATCTCGAGCGAAGCGAAAAATCTTGCATTTGTTATTATGGATGTTCTATTTGTCTTTATTATAAACAGACGATTTCTGAAAAGTATAAGTTGTTATAAGGTCAGCGTTAGTACTTGTGGTTGTAGTTACTTGTTTAAAACCATTAGTGATAATAAAAATTTGATTACTTACGACTGTTAATTCAGTTGCTACTGAACCACAACCACTATCCAGTATTTCTGAATTTAGAACCTTACCCGTTGAACTTAAAGTCACCTCACTTATTTGATTGTCTGAGCAATTAATTGAAAAAGAGAAACTGTAAGGGTAGGAAATGGAAAATGTAGCGGACCCCCATTTGACTACATTTGATTTTCCGCTACCCTCCCATTTCCAAGTTTGGTAGAGATAACCAGACACCGACCAAAAATAAGTCGTTTTTGCTCCCGTAGATTTCATCGTTTGTTCTTGGCTTAACCCTGATACATAATACACAGCTGATACTACAACCTCCTTTTCCGCAGCAGTATCTTCTTTACTTGTAGATGTATTACTTTGTTTTGATTGCGCGCAAGAAATTATAAAGCTCAACAATAACATAAAAAATAATGATTGCTTCTTATTTATCATAATCTGCTAATTAATAGGTTTCAATAGTCTAGGTGGTTTTAAAAGTTCTCCATTTCTAATGTATCTCCTAGCATTAGTAAGACATCTCTAACACTTGGAAATGGTCTTTAATCCGAATAATAACACTTCATTTCACCATGTCAAGCATAAAACGCAGTATGACTACGTGTTAGACGAAATGATACTACGTTATTATGTGCAACATGGAGTTGCGCAAGAAATTTGGAAACCGATTAAAACAGTTGAGGAAATACCGTGGACTTACTCAAGAGCAGTTAGCGGAGAGGTTGGATTTGTCCGTGGAGATGGTGTCATTCATGGAGCGCGGCATTCACGCACCTTCTTTTGAAACTCTGGGTCGTTTGTCCGAAGTGTTGCAACTGCCGGTACAGGACTTATTCGCTTTTGAAGGGAGTACGGATTAATTCTCTTCGCCAAAAAGAAGAGTTGCTTGTTCAATAGATTTTGGTGGAGTAGTGAGGACGATTTCGACGCGCCGGTTTATTTTACGGGCTTTTTTGAGGGCACTGCCAACGAGGGGTACGCCAACAGCATTAGTGTAACCGGTTTTGGGACGTGTATCAGCGTAGCCGACAATTGAGATTGAGTTTTCCGGATATTTAATGCGGTTTATGAGCATGCCTGCAATCATGGTAGCCCGCGCAGAACTCAGTTCCCAGTTACTAGGAAACTTTTTGCTGCGCATTGGTACATTGTCCGTGTGACCTTCCACGGTCAGCAAATCTGATTTATGTTCCGGAATTTTAAGAATTTGAAAAAAAAGTGGAGAGAGGGCTTCGTAGGCTCCTTTTTTGAGAACAGCGTCACCGGAACGAAAAAGGAAATCTTGCGGTAAAGAAACAATGCAGCTGAGTTTAGTTGAGCGAAGTTCATACTTACTGAACTGGGCATTGTTATTCTTAAGAAACTGTTCCAGGCCTCCGCAATTTTTAGGTTGTGTTGAAAGTGCGTTCAGTAAAACGAAAAAGCAGAATAACAAGGTCATTAAATCCGCAAAAGTCGTAATCCACCCGCCTTCAGAACCGCCACTTCGACTCATTTTACAACCCCAATTCCTGACCCATTGCGGCCTGTTCCTCCAGCATTACTTTCTTACGCAGCTTGGGAGGAAGATAAATTATTAAATCTTTGGCAGCAGTTTCAGGCAGTTCCCTGCGTTTCAGGTAGAGCAGCCCTTCCCGAATCATTTCCATCAAAAGTACCTGAGACTCCTTGAGTTGAAAACGTTTGGATGCGATTGGCAAAAAAATCAACTGCGAAAGCAGAACACCATAAAGAGTAGTAATCATCGCAACTGCCATGCCTCCCATCAATCCGGCTATGTCTGCGCCGCCTTCTCCGCCAACACTGCCCAGCATCATAATCAGTCCGACAACTGTACCAATCATCCCAAAAGCAGGTGCGGCACGCCCCATAAATTCCAGCATGTCTATTTCTTCAAACGAACGATAGTTGTACATCTCAATTTCAGAACGTACAATTTCCTCAATCATTTCTTCTGTCACCAAATCGACTGCAATAAAATCCTGCAGCCAGGTTTGCAGTTCCTTGTTTTTTACTGCGCTGATTTCCTCGTCAGTAATTAATTCTTTATTGGCACGTTTTTCACAGAGGCCAATTATGGTGTGATAAACATCCAGAAAGTCCTTGTCTGCTTTTCCTGTTAAAAATGCCTTGGCGATGAAGACAATTGCGCGCATCGCATCGCCAAAACGAAAGGCAATTAAAGTCGCCGCATAGGATCCGCCCAGTACAATCAGCAGAGATTTCAAATCAACAAAGCGTGAAATAGAACCGAGCCATGAACCTTGAAATTCTGCAAAATTTGCTTTCAAAGCCCGTATTTCATCGATAGATGCTTGAGTTGCTTTTAATGCATCCAGCGTCATCTCAAATTCCCTAAACTGGTACATGTAATAATTCGAAAGGTGATCCGGCCAAATGATACCGAAAATCACCAACGATATTCCGATCAACATTCCCAGAAGGGTTCCAATTTTGTCTAACATGAGATCCTTAAAATAATTCGTATAAAAATGTATTTAATAATTATATCAATTATATATAAAGTTAAAAAACATATAATCTCACTTGCTGGACATACAGAATGAGCTTAACCAAAAAATAAATAGAAATTAGCCTGAAACATGATAGTCTAAAGGCAATAAGAGCCTTAAAAGCTTCAAGCAGGTTTTCTTGTTTCTTCAGAGCATTCTGTCTTAAATACCTAAGAATTACAATACATTTTCTTAAAATGTAAGCTTGCGTTCAGCAAAAACATTTTTCCTACACCACGGCACAGGGTAATGATGTCAAAGCATTTAGATTTTTTTCAGACATTAGCAAAAAAACTAGGAACTTGCCTGAAGCAAGACCCGTGGACAGCGGCGCAGCTTAACCCGACTAAAGTTAATCTGCTGAACCGGAAAAAACTTGTTGAGAATTTACTGGAGCGTATTCTGCCTTTGTTTGAGGTGAGTGAAGATTTGAGCAAATTTGCGGGTTTGCAGCCGCTCTACGAAGGAATAAATTTACTGGATCCGCATTATTGCCGTCGAGATGAGGCACTGCGTATGCTGGAGAAATGTCAGGGATTGAATGATCTTCAACGGAAGCAACTGGAAGATGTTGTGATGCAAATAATGGAAATTGTTAAAAAAACGAACCTTAATTCGCTGCAACTGAAAACAAACGAAATACTAACTTTGTGGTGGAAAATATTTCCTGATAATAAACCATGGAATGCCCTCAAGTGGCTCTGGCAGGAAGGAGTTACTGTACCACATAGTCAAAGCGGATTTCGCGCATGGCGGCGATTTACACATGGAACCTTGGCTGATGCTGAAAATTATTCTGAAACACATCCTGAAAAATGGATTGATATTTGTGCAGAACAAACCGTCTTTGCTACTGCATTTGAAGCAGACCGGATGGCCGCAGCATTTTCCGGAGATGGGAGACACGCCGGTTTAGCGGGAATTTGCGGTGAGTTGCCAGACTGTGAAAATTGTGGACTAAGCACAGCATGTCATTGGTACTCAAATGACGGTAATTCCGCAAATGTGAAGATTGAAGAAAAAATACAGAGGAGTCAAATATCAGCAGAAGATATTCCGGAATTGATGCGTTGGCTGTTGACTTCAAATCCGGAAGAAGCAAAAGCGCTTCAGGCTTCACTTAACCTGGAAGCGCCGCTCAAGGACTGGAATCGTGAACGTTTGCGGAATTTGGAAAAACGGCAGCCGCTTAGTTCAAAACTGGTATTACGCATGGAGGCCCTGCGGGAACTTTGCAGAAACTACGGGATTGAAAAACTGAAACCGCAGGATCAATTTAGTTCCAGCCGTGACATTTTTAATCATTTTCATCAACAGTTGTCACGACAAAAACAGGAGCAGTTTATCATTGTTTTATTGGACAACAAACACCGCTATTTAGCAGAGGAAGATGTCACCAAAGGAATTCTTAATAAAAGTCTGGTACATCCCAGAGAGGTTTTTGCCTCGGCCATAGAGCATCGCGCGGCAGCGCTGATTTGTATCCATAACCATCCATCAGGTGATCCGGAACCTTCACAGGAGGATTTACGGATTACGGAACGGCTGGTTGAAGTTGGTAAACTGGTCGGAATTCCGGTGCTGGATCATGTTATTGTCGGAAGCGAAAGTTATACAAGTTTTGCTGATCAAGGTTTACTTTGAAAAAAATTAAAGATCACTATTTTCACAAGGCAAAGCGCGAAGGCTATGTTGCCCGTTCTGCCTATAAACTGGAAGAGATTGATAAAAAACAACGCCTTCTCCGAAATGGAAACTTGGTGCTTGACTTAGGTTGCAGCCCAGGTTCATGGTTACAATACGCCAGCAGAAAAGTGGGCGAAAAGGGGCAAGTGCTGGGGGTGGACTTGCAGACGGTAAATCTTTCTTTACCGAAAAATGTGAGAGTTTTGGAGGCAGATATTTTTGATCTTTGTGCAAAAGATTTAGAAATGAACGGAGGAATGGTTGATGTGATCCTGAGTGATATGGCGCCAAAAACTACCGGAATTCGCGGGACTGATGCTCAGCGTTCTGATGCGCTGAACCAGCAGGTTCTGTTGCTGGCAGACGAATTATTACGGCCTCAGGGATCTCTGCTGGTGAAAGCATTTCAAGGGGCGCCACTTGAGCAATTACGCCGTGAATTCAGCAACTCATTTGCTCAGGTCAAGTTATGTAAACCGAAAAGTTCGCGCTCCGAAAGTGTGGAAATATTTTTACTCGGTCTTGGAAAAATATGAAACGTACTAAATATTTGAAATAAGATTAAAGTTTTTTCGAAAATTGCCGATTTAAAACACGAGGGATTTCACTGGATAAAATTCGGAGAAATCTGTTGTAAGCACCACACAAAGTGTGCTTTGAATAAACCAGGTTTTTTAGACGGCAATGAAAATAAGACAAAACACAGCAGCCTTAAATACATTGAGACATGCCTCCAATCACTTCAACAAGGTGAAAGGCGGAATTGCGCGTCTTAGCTCCGGCGTCAAGATAAATACAGGTGCC
>JAESQU010000036.1 GCA_016764995.1 SAR324 cluster bacterium
AAGGATTATCCGGAAACGGCCTTTCTGATGGGTTCGAGTTTTGGCCCAAGCGGAAAAAACTTTTCTGTTTTTGACAACTGGATTCATGAACCGTCTTATTTGACAGGTATGATTGCTGGAGCCATGACTAAAACCAACAAAATGGGAGTTGTCGGCGGTTATCCAATTCCGGAAGTAAACCGTTTGGTTCATGCATTCATGGACGGCGTACACGCCGTAAATCCGGACGTGAAGTTCATGGTAACATTCATCGGCAGTTGGTTTGATCCGCCGAAGGCTAAAGAATCCGCCTTTGCCCAAATCGAACGTGGTGCTGACATTCTTTATGCCGAGCGTTTCGGAGTTTCTGACGCAGCTAAGGAAAAAGGAGTTTTGGCGATTGGCAACGTGATTAACACTCAGTCTGATTATCCGGACACCGTGATTGCCTCCGCAATCTGGAACATGGAAGCCACGATTGACAGAGCTGTTTCCAAAGTTGCTTCAGGTTCTTTTGAAGCAGAAGACTATGGTCAATTTTCTTTCATGAAATACGGTGGCGGAAGTCTTGCGCCATATGGAACTTTCGAAAATCGCATTCCAGCTAAAGTCAAAGCACAGGTGGCTGAGAGAGCGCAGGAAATTAAGGATGGCTTGTTCCGAGTCAACGTCAATGACGGTGAGCCGAAATCAACGATGTGAGGAACGTAGTGAAGCGTTCTGAAATCGATATTTCGGAAAAGCAAGCAGCCGCAGAGGTGGTGCTTCGCCTACGGGGCATCACCAAAGTTTTCGGAAGTTTAGTTGCAAATGATGACATCAATCTGGAATTAAAGTCCGGAGAAGTACTGGCATTGCTCGGAGAAAACGGAGCCGGTAAAACGACTTTGATGAATATCCTTTTTGGTCATTATGTAGCGGATTCCGGAAGTATCGAGGTTTTCGGACATCCCATTCCGCAAGGATCTCCTCATGCCGCGATCGAGTTGGGTATCGGCATGGTGCATCAGCATTTCACGCTGGCTGATAATCTCAGTGTGCTTGACAATGTGATGCTCGGCACAGAACCTTTATGGTCGCTGTCTTCAAATCGGCGCGCCAGTCGTATTCGACTGGAAAAGCTGGGGGAGCGTTTTGGTCTGCAAGTAAATCCAAATGTACGTGTCGCAGAGCTTTCAATCGGCGAACGGCAGCGTGTTGAAATCCTCAAAGCTCTTTATCGAAACGCACGCATACTTATTCTGGATGAACCAACTGCTGTGCTCACTCCGCAGGAAACTGGAACTTTTTTTGAAACTCTCAAAAAAATGGTTTCGGGTGGACTTTCACTGATTTTTATTTCCCATAAAATGCAAGAAGTTTTAGCAATCAGCGACCGTGTTGTTGTTTTACGTGACGGTCGTTTGGTGGCTGAAATAAAAACCGCCGATGCATCCGAAACAGAATTGGCACAAGCCATGGTTGGCCGCAACATAGAACTTCCGGAACGAAAAGCATTGAAAGCTGGAGAGTCGGTACTGAAGCTGAAATCTGTTACAGTTAAAGCCGAGGATGGAAGAGCTGCTTTAAGCAGTGTCTCTCTTGACATCCGTGCCAGCGAAATTGTCGGAATTGCCGGCGTTTCCGGAAACGGTCAAACCGCAATTGCGGATTTGATCAGCGGACTGTTCGAACCTCAAAGCGGAACCATGGAACTGCATGGTGAGGTTGTCAATAATTTTACGCCCAGGAATATGCTCCGGAAAAAAGTCGGACGTATTCCGGAAGACCGCCATTCTCAAGGTCTGATTGGTGACATGACATTAGCCGAAAATAGTATTTCGGAGTGTTATCGGGAACCGCAATTCAGCTCTTATGGCTGGCAGAACCATCTCAACCGTCAGCGTTTTGCGGAAAATGTGGTGAGTAAATTTGATGTGCGCGGCTATTCAGCGAATTCTCCTGTGCGTTTGCTTTCCGGAGGAAACATGCAAAAACTGATTTTGGGTCGAGTCCTTTCCGGAAATCCGCAACTGATTCTGGCAAACCAGCCCGGACGCGGATTGGATGTGGGCGCGGTAGCATACGTTCATGAACAACTCCTTGTCGCCCGTGCGAAAGGTGCGGCGATTTTGCTGATATCCGAAGATTTGGAAGAGCTGCTCCAAATCTCAGACCGGATTGCCGTCATCCACCGTGGACGACTCAGCGAAACCTTTCCACGTGAATCCATTAGCATTGCTCAACTTGGACTTTTAATGACAGGTCAGCAAAAATCGTCAACAACAAATAATCAATCAACTGAAGCAGATGCGTCTTGAACCACGAACTAAAGTGCCTTTTGCACTCGTGATTTTAGCTCCAATTGCGGCCATTATTGCGAGTTTGTTTTGTGCGCAGGATTAGTGGCATGGAGCGGCGCATCTGTTTTGGAGGCATATTGGCTTTTGCTGAAAGGCGCACTCGGTTCAGGCTTTGCGTTGTCTGAAACTTTTGCAAGGGCGACTCCGTTAATTTTCACCGGATTGGCTGCAGCTATCGCTTTCAAATCCCGTTTCTGGAATATTGGCGCAGAAGGACAGTTATATGCTGGTGCGCTCATCATTACTGTTTTGGGCACCGGAATGCTGGATTTACATCCGGGATTGATGATTCCGATTTTAGTTGTAAGCAGCGCGGTTGCAGGTGCATTGATGTTGCTGGGGCCGGTTTTGCTCAAAATTAATTTTGGCGTGGATGAGGTGGTCACAACACTCCTGCTGAACTTTATTGTGCTTTTGCTGGTCAGTTTACTGCTGGAGGGTCCGCTTAAAGATCCGATGGGATTGGGTTGGCCGCAAGCGGAACCGGTAACGGAAGCTGCGGAATTGCCTCGTCTTTTCCGGGGG
This sequence comes from SAR324 cluster bacterium, assembly GCA_016764995.1. Lineage (GTDB taxonomy): Bacteria > SAR324 > SAR324 > SAR324 > NAC60-12 > Arctic96AD-7. The sequence continues at coordinate 2,847 of JAESQU010000036.1, forward strand.
CTGCGTTTACATTCCGGACTTTTGCTGGCACTTTTGTTTTCGTTTATTTTTTGGATTGTGAGCATTCGCACAACTTTGGGTTATGAAATGCGTGCTGTCGGTTTTAATCAAAAAGCCGCGCGCTTTGCAGGAATGCCGGTTAAACGTGTGATGATAATCACGGCTTTGATTTCCGGTGGCATCGCCGGAATTGCCGGATTCAGCGAAGTCGCGGGAATGAAAGGGAACTTGACGCTTGATCTCAGTCCGGGATTTGGCTATACAGGAATTGTAGTAGCCATGCTCGCGCAGCTACATCCGCTCGGAGTGATTATTTCCGCATCTTTTGTGGCCAGCATTTTTGTAGGTGCAGATGCCATGAGCCGTTCTGCGGGAGTGCCGAGTTATATTGCGGACGTGATGGTCTCGGTTTCCCTGCTGTGTATGCTGGTCTCAGTTTTACTGGTACGTTTCCGAATACGCTGGAGTTGAAATGGAAACAAGTTTTGCCTGGTTGGAAATTTTTCTGAATGCAAGTTTTTGGGTTGCGGCCGTGAGGATTGCAACACCTTTGATTTTTGGAACGTTGGGAGAAGTAATTTGCGAACGTGCCGGGGTGCTCAATCTGGGGATTGAAGGCATTATGACGATAGGGGCTATGGTGGGGTGGATGGCCGTTTATCAGGGAGCGGGGCTTTGGTCCGGTGTATTGCTCGCAGCAGTCTGCGGGGGAACTTTTGGTTTACTGCACGCCATGCTGACCGTTCCTTTGGGTCTTTCCCAACATGTAACCGGTATTGGAATTACACTTCTTGCCACGAGTCTTTCTTCCTATGTTTATCGGTTGATTCTTCCTGAAGTAAGTTCACCGCCAAGAATTCAGGCCTTTGAACCACTGGAAATTCCCGGATTGTCGTCAATACCGATTATCGGTGAAGCCCTTTTCAAACAAACTCCTTTAACGTATTTTGCTTTTATTTCAGTGATAGTTGTCGCTTATGTGCTTTACCGCACTCCAGTTGGTTTGGCGGTGCAAATGGTTGGTGAAAATCCAGCTGCAGCCGAAGCACAAGGTTTGAACGTTACTCTTATTCGAACAGGCGCGGTTGTCTGCGGAAGTGCTTTTATGGCGGTTGGTGGAGCATTTTTAACGATGTCCGCCTTTAACGCTTTCTTTTTCAATATGATAAACGGGCGCGGCTGGATTTGCATTGCGCTGGTGGTTTTTGCCTCGTGGCGTCCCGGAAAAGCTCTTTTGGGCGCATTGCTATTTGCCGCGTTTGATGCCTATCAGATGCGGTTGCAGCAGTTGGTAGGTACAGAAATACCTTACCAAATATTCCTGATGATGCCTTATGTCCTCAGTATTTTAGCGTTGATAGTCATGTCCAGACGTGTTGGTTATCCGCAGGCACTGATGATCCCTTACCGCAAAGGGGAACGTTGAGCTGGAGCAGTCAAAATTTTAGCAAATTCCAAAAACATCTTGTATCTGTACTCTAAATTTTGTACTTTTGTAGGCTTAATCCAACATCGTTTTTTCTTGCTGAAAGAATTTTTTCTCAGTTGAATGTTGGAACTGAATCCATCATTTGTTTATTCAGAATATATCTGCCCGCATGGCAAAAAATATTACGCCTCGAAAAGAGGACTACTCTAAGTGGTATCTTGATGTAATTGCAGCGGGTCAGCTTGCCGATTATGCACCAGTAAAAGGTTGCATGGTAATTCGTCCCACCGGCTTTGCCATTTGGGAAGCCATGCAAGCCCGTTTGGATCGCATGTTCAAAGAAACAGGGCATGTGAATGCCTCATTTCCTTTATTGATACCCCAGCATTTTATGGAACGCGAAGCCGAGCATGTTGAAGGATTTAGTCCGGAATGTGCTGTTGTTACGCATGGAGGCGGGAAAAAACTGGAAGAGCCATTAGTGATTCGTCCAACTTCTGAGACTGTTGTCGGATACATGTATTCTCAGTGGATTCACAGTTATCGTGATCTTCCGGTGTTGATCAATCAGTGGTGCAATGTTCTCCGTTGGGAAATGCGTACGCGCTTATTTTTACGCACCTCTGAGTTTCTTTGGCAGGAAGGCCATACTGCGCATGAAACAGCCGAAGAAGCGCAGGAAGAAACATTACGCATGTTAGAAATTTACCGTATTTTTCAGGAAGAATATCTGGCGATTCCTGTGATTACTGGACTAAAGTCGGAAGCAGAAAAATTTCCTGGTGCATTGGCGACGTATACAATTGAAGCTATGATGCAGGACGGAAAGGCACTCCAGTCAGGTACCTCACATAATTTGGGGCAAAATTTCGCAAAAGCTTTTGAGATTGATTATCTTGACCGTAACAACAATCAACAATTTGTCTGGACCACCAGTTGGGGTGCTTCAACTCGTATGATCGGCGGTTTGATTATGACACACAGTGATGATGACGGCTTAATCATTCCTCCTAAAATTGCTCCCATTCAGGTCGCAATCGTGCCTATTTTTAACAATGATCAGGAACGAAGTGAAACCTTTGAGTTTGCCGACTCAATAGCCAAACGGCTCCATGAAAAAATTGATCAGCTGCAAATAAAAATTGATAGGCGGGACAATCTTCGGCCTGCTGACAAGTTCTTTCATTGGATTCAGCAAGGTGTTCCTGTGAGGATTGAAGTTGGCCCGAGGGATGTTAAAAAACAATCTGCAATGGTTGCCAGACGTGATATACGTGAGAAAAATGAAGTCTCACTTGAAAACATAACTCAGCATGTCGTAGAGTTGTTGGAGAAGATTCAAGACAACTTATTCCAGCGAGCTCTGGATTACAGAAAGGCAAATACACATACCACGGCAAGTTATGAAGAGTTTAAGGAAATTATCGCTAATGAAGGTGGATTTATTTATGCGCACTGGGATGGTTCAAATGAAGTAGAAGCAAAAATTAAACAGGAAACAAAGGCTACCATTCGTTGTCTTCCACTTGATAATTCCGAAACCGGAAAATGTATGGTAACCGGTGCTCCCTCTATGCAAGAGGTGCTGTTCGCGATTTCATATTGAAGAACATGAAAATAAAAGTAGATAAATCTTTAATTAATCAAGATTTGTGAACAATCACATCATAGTCTCAAACGTCAGCGACGCATCATTTGCTCTTGGAGTCGGCTATGCGCATTCTCAGAAAATAGACATTTCTGACATAATCGCTCTCAAAACTTTTATCAACAATGAGTTTTGTCCAAGATTTCTTCAGGATCATGTTACAGAAGAGACACTGGGACACGGTTTAAAGGGCAAATCAGTTTACATTGTATCCACTCACTCCGCGTACTATTCACGTGACGAGTTGGCAATGCGGAATTACCTGATTGCTGCAGCGGCTAAGGAAAACGGAGCAGAATTTGTAGCTTTGGTGGAGCCGGATTTATTTTATTCTGCACAAGATCGTGGCCCTAGAACTCAGGATCATCCACAAGTAACTGATTTTGCTTCGCGTGAAAAATTTGTGGGACAACCTTGTTCTTCGGAAATGTATGCCCAACTGTTAAAAACTTCCGGTGTTGATTGTGTAATGACAGTTCACAACCACAAACCGGATGTGATGCGTAAAACTTATGAAAAAGTTTATCGGGATGGAAATTGCCGAAATTTACCACCTTTTCTCAATTTAGATATTTCACCACTCATTGCCAATTATATTCTCCGATCAGGACTGGTCAGACTGTGGAATTATGGTGAACATGTTGGTTTTGTCGCACCGGATGATGGTGCGGCCGATTTTGTCAATCGTGTTAGAGAGTTTACCGGACTTCATAATTCAGTAATTGTTACTTTCAGAAAAACGCGGCACGGACAACGTGACGTAACAGTTGATTTGAGTGATGACGTTGAGTTGCTGAAAGGACGTGATATTTTCATTCTTGATGACATGGTACGTACCGGTGGAACAATTGCGGCAAATATCAGTGCAATTGCGGAATCTAAGCGTTGTCGCCCGGCAAATATTTTCTTCTACAGTACTCATACCACAATCTCTCCGGAAGCCCGTGAAAACTTAAACTCGCCTCACTTGAATCAATTCATAACCAGCAACACAATTCCAAGCGTCCTTAATCGTGATGATCAAGGTCGGTTGCGTAAAAAAATTGTGGTATTGAAAATTGAAAAATGGATTGCTAACGCAATAAGACTTTGTCTGGAAGAAGCACAAATTCCGGATGAAATTTATGGAATTAATGCTGTTTCTCAATCCGATGATTTTTATGAAGTTGACCTCTCAACTAAAAATCCTCTGCATAATAAGTCTCGCGTTCAACAGTACGAATTAACTATCTGATTATGTCTAAAGACGAAAATACTCTCATCCTTGGAATTGGTGGAGTAGGTATGCATCTGGCCCGGCGTTTGGTCCATGAAGGCTATCCGGTAACAGTAATTGAATCTGATGCTGAATTGCTTGCAAATGCGGCAGAGTCATTGGATGCGCGTTTGATTTGCGGCAATGCAATGCGACTTTCAAGTTGGAGGGAGGCTCATGCACAGAATATGGAGTTGATAATTGCTACCACTAATGATGATTCCACCAACATCATGTCAGCACTGATTGCGGACAAATTCGGCATTGAACGAAAAATTGTGCGGGCGCGTTCCACTGACTTAGTAGATGGAAGTATTTTTTCTCCGGAAGACTTGAAAATCGATTTGATAGTACATCCGGAAGAGTTAGTTGCGCAGGAAATTTTTAGACTGGTGCAACGTGCTTCATGCAATGACCTCACTCCTGTTGGTGATGGAAATATGCGTGTGCTTGCCATGCGTATCAATGAGGATTCTCCCCTGCTATTCAAAACACCCAAAGAGCTTTCTGCTACACATGCTGAATATAATTTCAGGGTTGTGGCAATTGCCCGAGGAATTTCAACAATAATTCCACAGGCAGATGAAAAGATACGTCCTTTCGATCAAGTTTTTATCATGGCACGTACAGAGGATATGATGCCGCTGATGGATATAATGAAAATTGAACACAAAAAAATCGAATATATGATGATTCTTGGCGGAGGTCTAGTCGGCAGAAGGGTGGCACAACTGCTGGAAAAAGAAGTAGAAATTAAACTAATAGAAAATAATCCGGAACGGGCAGAAGAACTTGCCTCTGAGTTGAAAAATACTGAGGTAATTCATGGAGATGGTACCGATGCAAATTTACTGGTTATGTCCGGATTGGATTCTTCAGAATCTTTTGTCGCGACAACAGGAGATAATGAAACTAACATTATCAGCTGCCTCTTGGCCAAACATTTAATGAATAGAAATAATCGTGATCAGCAAGGTGGGCATGGTAAGACGATTGCGTTGGTAAATAAAGAGGATTATCTGGTTTTAGCATCCACAATTGGTTTGGACATTGCGCTTAACGCAAAAATATCTGCGGCCAACGAAATACTCAAGTTCGTTCGTCGTAATGAACTCCTGTCAGTGGCGCATCTGCATGGTGTAGATGCTGAAGTTGTTGAACTTATCGCGACACCTAAATCCGAAATTTCACGTAAACCATTGAAAAAATTAGCGAGCTACTTTCGACAGCATAACATTATGATCGGAGGCGTAGAGCAAGACGGAGTTTGGAAAGTCGCTGTTGGTACTACCGAAATTCAACCACACAATCGGGTGGTTACAGTTTGCCCCTCACAAAACCTGAATAAAGTAAGGCAGTTATTTAATTGAAATAATTAGTTTTCTCGCCTAATACAAATTTTTATATTTTTTTTAAATAAATCCTACCATTCTTAAATGAATGGGTATATACTGTTTCAATGAAAATTCTGTTGAAAGGTATAACGGGGTTATTTCTCCTTACCGTTGCAGGATGTAGCCAGGAGCGAAGATATGTCTATCCAATGGGACAACGTCTTGAGCTTCAAAGAGTCTGTCGTGCTGTAACTGCCAGTAATACAAATCGGTTTATGGTTTTATTGGGTAAAATTTACCCCCTAAACAATGATGGACGCACAGCGTCGCTGGAAGAAATTAGTACCAGTTTGGAAGATGCCGGCTATTTTTGTGGACCTTTCCGCTTAAAAAACGCTCCATGTTCTACCGGAAAAAACAGGAGACTTGATCATTCTGCTTGTGCATTTTCAAGTTAAATTATTGAAATAATTTGTTTAATTATAATAATTTTTTTTCATATTTTTTTCATTTGTAACACATTAATCTTGCGGAATTTTACATCAATCTAAATATTTTCCAACCGGACTTATGACGAATTTAACATGGACAGTAAATTGCACACGACCAAGAGTCCGTTTTATTTTTTTAACAAAATCTGCAATTAGAACAGAAATTTATTGGACGAGGAGCATGGATGCCATCGAACACTAAGAGCAATAATTTAATCGTAGGACTTGATATTGGTACTACAAAAATATGTGCAATTGCAGTTGAAGGCGATGATGTTGAAGAATTGAATGTAGTTGGTGTCGGCACAGCAAAATCGGATGGTTTACGCAAAGGTGTCGTTGTTAATATTGAAAAGACAGTCAAAGCCATTAAAAAGGCAGTTGAAGAATGCGAATTAATGTGTGGAACACAAATTCGTTCTGTGTATGCCGGTATTGCCGGACACCATATAAGAGGGCAAAACAGCCGTGGAATGGTCACCGTTTATCATAACCGGATTGTTACTGAAGAAGACATTCGTCGTGTAATAGACGCTGCTCAAGTATTGATCCCGAATGACAGAGAAGTTTTGCATATCCTTCCTCAAGAATTCATTGTGGATGATCAGGATGGAGTTCAAAATCCACTCGGTATGGCAGCCGCTCGTTTAGAGGTAAATGTTCATATTGTAACTGGTTCGGTAACCTCAGCCCAAAATATTATTAAATGCTGTAACCAGTCAGGACTTGATGTTGAAGATATCGTTCTTGAACCTTTATCTTCAAGTCAGGCAGTCCTCAGCTCAGACGAACAAGAGGTAGGAGTTGTGCTGGTTGATATTGGCGGAGGCACAACAGATGTCACAGTTTATTCAGAAGGCAGCATTGTCCATACGGCTGTTTTGGCCCTCGGTGGGAATCATTTGACACACGATATTGCTATTGGGCTTGGTGCTCCTTTGCGAGAAGCAGAGGCAATTAAACACAAGTATGGCGTGGCAATGGTCAGCATGGTGGAAGAAGATGAAATGATTGATGTTCCAAGTGTTGGAGGACGAAATAACCGTACCATGAAAAAAAGAGTGCTCGCCAGTATTATCGAAGATCGATTCAGGGAAATATTTGAGTTGGTTGCACACGAAATTGAAAAAACCCCATTTCACACATTGATGGCTTCAGGAGTTGTTATAACAGGCGGAACCTGCATTATGTCAGGTGCTGACCGACTTGCTTCCCAAGTCTTGAATTTGCCTGTACGTGTGGGATATCCGGAAAATATTTCTGGTTTGCGTGAAATGATTTATTCACCTAAATATGCAACCAGTGTAGGGCTTGTACGTTATGGAATCACCAGCAATCAGGGAAAATTGAATTTTGCAGGTGATGACACAAATTTATTTAATAAAGTATCCAGACGAATGAAAGATTGGATGCAAGATTTCTTTTAGAATAATATTTTCAGGTTAACACCAAACCCGATTTCTTTGTAACAAAAAATGGAGGCAAACATGCTAAATTTTTCTGATATTCAACCAGTCCGTGATGATACGCCGAACATCAAAGTTGTCGGTGTAGGAGGGGGCGGTGGTAATGCCGTAAATCGCATGATTCAGTCGGGTGTTCAAGGTGTTGATTTCATTGTCGCAAATACAGATTTACAAGATTTACGTAAATCATTGGCTCCGCAAAAACTGCAAATCGGCAGTCAATGTTCAAGAGGACTTGGCGCAGGTGCCAAACCGGAAATCGGACGTAACGCAGCGTTGGAAAGTATTGATCTAATTAGGGATTCTCTGCAAGGCGCAGACATGGTTTTCCTTGCTGCGGGTATGGGTGGAGGAACTGGAACAGGCGGCACACCGATTGTAGCTCAAGTCGCGCAGGATCTGAAAGCCCTCACCGTGGGTGTTGTGACTTTACCTTTCAATTTTGAAGCAAAGAAACGACGAAAGGTTGCAAATGCGGGAGTGGAGGAATTAAGAGATCATGTTGATACCTTAATTGTAGTTCCAAACGAAAATTTGTTCAGTATCATTAACCGACGCACTCCGATGACAGAAGCATTTGGATATGCGGACGATGTATTACGACAGGGAGTTCAAGGAATCTCTGATCTGATAACCAGAGATGGTTTAGTCAATTTAGACTTTGCTGATGTCCGGACAGTAATGGCTAACAAAGGAAAAGCTGTGATGGGGACCGGTCTTGCCTCAGGCGAAAATAGAGCAAGACATGCAGCCGAACAAGCTCTGCATAGTCCTTTGTTAAACGACAACAGAATTGATGGTGCAAGAGGCATTTTAATCAATGTTGTTGGCGGATTATCTATGGGAATGCAGGAGGTTGATGAAGCATCAACCTTCATTAAGGAACACGGTCACAAGGACGCCGAAATAATTTGGGGTGCGGCCATCAATCCTGATTTTGAAGACCAAATGATGATCACCGTCATTGCAACAGGTTTTGATGATATAGAAGAAGACTCTGTAAAAATCTCTGTTCCAGCTTTGCCTGCAATGCCATTTGATAAGCTTGCGGATTCGAAGGTGCAAACCGGGATAACTTCTGAAATCTATAATGATGAAATAAAGTCTGAATTTGAATTAGAAATTGCCGCCGGTGCTTCTACAGAAATCTCCGGTACTTTTGAAGATAGTGAGGAACAAACTCCACTGACTGAAGATACTGAATCTTTAAACGGATCTGAGACATCAACCAACTCTGCCTTGTTTGCAAAGCATGCTGAAGATGAAGACCAAGATTCAATTGTTGAAGATTCAGAAGAACTATCCAGGCACGAATTTAATGTCATTTCTTCCTTCAAAAGTGTAGAAGAGATCGACACTCCAACAGAATTTGCTTCAGCAGAAGAATCAACAGATCCCACCTTTGACAGTGATGAAGCGGAAGCGGTTGTTTCATTTTCAAATGATTTACCTCTAGAAGAAGTTTCGAGTTTTTCTGCGTCAAGTCTAGCTGAAGAAGAATCTGTAGCATTTAAAGATTTGCCGATTGACATTCCTTCATCAGACTTAATTGATGCCGAAACTTACTCTATTCATGGTTTAAATTCTGAGTCAACCAAGCTGAATGGTAAAGAGAAATCTATTCCGAACACTCTTTCATTTACGGACATTCCTTCTTCAAGTATAGACGAAACTGAAACCAGTACAGTTGAGACCAGCCCGCTGATTCCTGAATGGGCTAATAAAACGGAAAATCCGGCATTTTTTCAAAATTTGGATATTCCAACTTTCCTGAGACTCCGCGGTTCAAATAGACCCCGACAATAAATAAACTTGTGATTCTATTTCCTTCTCACTATGCTTAGCGCTTGAAGTCTAAAAGCTGAGTGGTGAGAAGATTATTACTGAAAAAATAATCACAAGTACCAACAAAAAAGTTTTTCCTGTCAGCTTCTGACATCATTTCCAGGTTTTTTACAAGCAGAGTTGTTAATTCCTTTTGTTTGAATTAGCTGCTTTAAGCTATTTATTTAAATTTAAAGTTTTATGAAATCAATGCGCACCTTGTATTATTCCACATTAGGTCTTCTAGGAGGCCTCGGTAGCTGGGCGTTAATGCAAAGCGGGTTTCATGTGATTGATGCTCTTTCCACAGCTGGATTTCCAGGAATGAATACTGTTTGGCTCAATAAGTTTATTTATGAAGGGACTTTAATCGGTCTTGGGTTAGGCATGATTCTTCAGGCAAGGGTTTCATTATGGTACCATCATGATTTGGTACGTATTTTGTCCAAAATGTTTTTTGGCGCTATTATTGGAGCAGTCATAGGACTTTTCTGCTTTGGTTTTGGCCATGTTTTACAAACATGGCAAATATCGCCCACATTAAGCCGTTTGACAAGTTGGACACTTTTAGGATTATTTATTGTAGGTACCACCGAGTTGTTTCAACTCCATTCAGGGTTTTTCTGGCCACGTATATTTAGTGGCGGAATCGGAGGAATTATCGGTGGTGGAATTTTTGAATTATTGCTGCTGTATCAGATGAGCGGTCCGGAACACCTTTACGGGTTGATTCTTGCCGGTTTCAGCATCTCTTTAGTTATTGGACTGAATGAAGATCGTGTAACTTCTGCTGCTTTGAGAGTCTTGACAGGCAAGCAGGAAGGCCAAATTTTTCTACTAGATCAAAACAAATTCAATATTGGTTATGGTTCCAAGAATGATTTTATTTTAAAAGGTTATGCAGAAGTGTGTGACTTACACGCCCAGATTTTCAAAAAAGACAAACAGGTCTTTATAGAGAATACTGACGCAGGTAATGAAGTCTTGGTGAACTATCGTGTGGTCGATCAACAATCCATGAAAAAAGGAGATGTCATCAAAATTGGTACAGCGCTATTGCAGTACTATGAAATCTGATGTTCTCTCAAATAGACCGATGTCTCCGTTCCTGCGCAAATAGCGTTGGCCTGGTTTTTATTATTGGATTCCTCAATTCAACGACTTTGCTTGCGGCAGAGGCCGTAGTTTCAGCAAATGAGTCGGATAGTGGAAACTCCCCGTTTTCGTTTACGGTATATTTTTCCCCGGAAACGTACTTCCTCAGGATTAATGATAACCCAATTCTGAATCTTGTTGAGGCTATCCTGGTTTTTTCCGGAGTGCTTTTGATTGTCTATGCTCTTTGGCTCTTGCAAAAGCCAAAGCAGAGTAAACTCTCCGGACCTGCTTTTAAACTACTCAATCTTAATGAGGAATTTCCTTACATACCACTTGATGATGAAATTCAAACACTTGAGTTCCTGTCAAAAATAAAAACAAATAAAAAGTTCCGTTTGTCTGCAAATTTAAATCGAGTGACTTTGACTCCACATTTGAATACTTTTTTACTGGAAGACAAAAACTACAAAAACGCGCTACTGATCAACCGCAGACGTTCACATCGAACAATACTTTGTAATAACGATGTTTTGGATGTTGGAGAAATGATTTTGCTTTACTGCAATAATGATGTTCCGGCGGGCATAAATCAACGCCGGACGAGTTTGGATTTGCAACTAACAATCTCAGGAGTTAAACCTAAAGGCCCGCTTCAAAAAGGAGTCCCGATCTTAACCCTTGCAGGCAGTCATCAGGAAATACCATTAGTACGAAATATGAATACTTTAGGAACATCACATTTCAATGATGTTATTGTAGTCAGTAATGATGTTGCGTTACGGCATGCGAAAATATATAAGGTAGGACAATCATGGAAGATTCAAAACCTGCTTAATCATGAAACAACTACGGTGAACGGACGCAGAATTGATCAGCGTTTTCTCCAAGATGGTGATGAAATAGCAATTGGGGATATTTTTTTCAAGTTCCGAATCAGCAAAGCACAAATGAAGCATGTACGTAAACCTAAAACAGAAGTAACAAAAAAGTTTGTCAAAACTTAATTTGCTGTCAAAATGTAACGAAAAGAAAGGTAACTGCCTGCAACATTTTCAAGAAAACCAACCTCATCAGAAATTCGTAAGTAAAATGCCTGTTTATCTTCAGGTATTTTATATTTGAACACAAATTGCTTCTTCTTTCCCAATCTGTAAGATTTAATTCGTTTCCGGTTTTGATCAAATAAGGTCAGTTTCGGCCGTAGATTTGTAGGGCCAAGACGGAACCAAGTTAAACTTATCAATTTGTTTGTTTCACCCGACTCCAAGTCCATGGGAGCCTTTATCCGGAACAATGTGCTGTCTCCTCGATGCCGTATGTGGTCGTAAACTGAGCTTGCTGTGGGCAAGTTGTAGGTTTGCTTAAATGTACGCAATGGAACTTGGAGGACAGGCAGAGGCAAATTTTCCTCAGCTAATTCTATCTCAGCTAATCCGCTTTCTGCCAGTGTTGTTAAGAATGGTTCCAGTTCTGCGGGGATTTCGTTCCATTTCACCTCCACAACTAAATACGTATCTCTCCAATAGACAGAAGAAATGCTGAATGGTGCGTCTTGCGGAGCCTTAAACTCTCTTAAGATCGTCTCTTGTCGGCCCAGATAAAGTGCTTGATAAGAAACATAATTGCTGGAAATTGTGTCCAAACTCAGTTTTTTCCAACGTGGATTATTTTGAAATAATGTTTTAACTAATAGTTGTTCTTCAATTGGACCAGGCAAACCTTTAAATTTGAGCTTAAGTTGAGTACCACTTCCCTGATTCATCTCCAATGCTTTTTGAATAACCGGTGTCCATTTAAGCATTAGGCCGTCAAGTATTAACGGAAAAATCACTTCCGTCTGCCATGCTGTATAAGAATGCTTTGCGCTTACTCTGGTTAGAGTGCCAGAAGAATCCGGAAGATCTGTTTTTTGAGACCAAAAAATAAGCTGAGCTCCAATTGTGCCTTTTTGGGATTGTTCCGGTTGAGTGGAAAGTTGTAATTTTAGTTCAAGCAAAGCTAAAGTTGTTCCGTCATTATTCTCAGTAGATTTGTTGGGCAGCACCGCTAAGCGAGCTGACAGACCAGCTTCAAGTGGTAAATCCCGGTCTTCAATGACGATTACTTTGAGCCGAATTCGGTAGGGTTTCAGTCGATTTTGCAGTTGTTCTAATAACTGGTCCAAAACGTTTTGCTGACGCAAGACGGAATCTGCGTCATAGATCAGCAAAACATCCCTAAATGGAATTCGCTCTTCTTGAGTCGGCAGTCCCAGTTTACGAAATGCTGAAAGTAGACGTGAACGAAATATCTGTGTTTCAATCTTGATGGTAAATTCAGTAAGGTCAGAAGTATTTTCTTCGCTTATTACTCGAATAGATTCAATAAAATCATCTGGTTGCTTCAAAAAATGTTGCAGTAAAAGAGGTTTCAATGAAACCGTGTCATTGAAATCAAGAAACCTGGCAACCCCTTGTAAGATTACTTGTGCTTTTGCATCTTTCAAGGCTTCAGCTTTTGCTCTTACAAGATTGTCTTGCTGAATGACAACCGTTGACTCGGCCTGTTCAACAAACAGACTCTGCCCCAGCAAAGGTGTAGACAAGAGTCCACCGAGTAGAAGAGCAATTAGTAGCTTACGAATTTGGCAATGGATAATGCTCATTGATTACTGTTCATTAATCCCTGATAAAATCTCCCTTAATTGCATCAAGACGATCGTGCAACAGTTCAGCATTTTTTCCCTGCAAATTAAAGTAGTATTTAATTTTTGGCTCCGTACCGGAAGGGCGGGCAATAATTCTGGAGTTGTCTGCTAATTCAAGCGCAATCACATTTGACTGCGGTAATCCTGGACCTGGTCTAGTTACATTTGCACAAATTATTTTGTTTTCCAAATAATCCGTTATTTTAACTACAGCTTGTCCTGCAACAATGTCCGGAGGAGAGTCTCGTAACTCCTGCATAATCTGCTGAATTTTCACCATCCCTTTTGTGCCTTTAAATGTTTGCGTACTGAGAGTGTCCAAATGCGCCCCGTATTGCCGATAAATCTGATTTAGCCTGTCTATTGAGGTCAAACCATTTTGCTTTAGTGCAGCGGCCATTTCAGCAAAAGCCATTGAGGCCCAGATTCCATCTTTATCGCCGGAATGGTTCCCCATTAAAAAGCCGTGACTTTCTTCCATACCAAAGACAAAGGTTCCGCCCTGCTCTTTTTCAAATCGCAAAGCAGCTTGTCTGATCCATTTAAAACCTGTCAAAACTTCAATTACATTTAACCCATTTTCTCTGGCAATTTTTGAAACAAGAGGTGAAGTTACGACGGTTGTTATCATTACCCCTTTTTCAGGCATACGATTCTGTTGTTTTAATGTAGAAAGAATGAAATCCAGAATCAGTACTCCAATTTGGTTGCCCGATAACCAATGCCACTTTTTCTCTGCATCACGCACCATTACACCGAGTCTGTCCGCATCCGGATCATTTGCCAGAATGAGTTCATCATCT
>JAESQU010000037.1 GCA_016764995.1 SAR324 cluster bacterium
CCGCACCGTTTCCTCCGGAACGATGGATTTCTTCCAGAATGACAGCGGCTGCTCTAAGTGTTAAACCGCTTCCGCCATATTCTTCCGGAATCAAACAGCTGAGATAACCATGATCGGACAATGACTTCACAAACTCTACAGGATATGTCCGGGTTCGGTCTTTCTCTCTCCAGTATGTGTTTGAAAATTTAAGACAAAGAGCCTTAATGCCATCCCTGATTGCCTTGATATCCTGATCTTCTTCAAACATGGAAATGTATGCTGAAAGTTAAAATTGCGATTACGATTTTCAAAATTTGAAACCTGGTATTGCTTGATTAAAGTCTCAGGCAGGAGTAAAAAAAGTCAACAGAAATATGATTAAGTCTGTATCCTGTAACAATCAAACTGCAGTCTAAATTGCCATTAAGCAATTATCTCAGGCATCCTTCATGGACCACTGTCCATTTCCGGAAACATCCAGCAACTGATGCAGATCACTGTCCCGAAAGGATGGTTCACCCGGAAGTTTCAGTATTCGTTCTACCCAATTCTCTGGATCAGGAACACCACCATAGCTGAAAAGCATTGCTGCTTTTTCACGCATTTCCGCTGGAGAAAGCGGTGCATCCGGATCGCCTTTGGCGTGTTTCCGGCGTACACAAATTTCTTCTCCGTTGCTTAATTTCACTTTCACCTCCGCACCCCAAGCATCCGGATAAGCTTTTTCAAATTCTTCGTTACATTTCAAACTGAACTTTTTCGCCAATCCGGAAGCTTGTTGACGTGCTTCGGATTCAAAAGAATCGAATCCAACTTGACCGCAAAGTATAGCGATAGAAACACAATGCTGCAAGGAAAACTTAGCATCATAAAGTGAATCAGGATTCGGTTTATCACAGACATCAAGGGCAGACTGATATACTCCAAGTTCGATGGATTCCGGAATTTCACCTTTCAGCTGAATTGAAATTTCAAGTGCTGCGTCAATGGCGGGATGTGTGTGGCGACAGGAGGGCCAAGGTTTGATTGAAGTTTCATGCAGTTGCCACTTTCCTTCCGGATTATTAAGCAAGGCCTCCGGATTTGCGTCGGGACAATATGCTGCATAAAAACCTCGTTTACCTTCCAGAATAGTGGGCGCTCCGCTTAAACCGTAACTTGCTAAATCGGCAGCAATCACACCAGACTGACCTGCGCGTCCCGCATGAAGGTGTTTGCTCATAGTACCGCTTGAGGAAAATTCCCAGAGTCCGGAAGACTGAGTTCCTGCATTTCCGAGAGCGTCACGCATTTGGGACTTGCTCAGCCCAAGTATTGATCCGGCGGCGTATGCCGCTCCGAAAGTACCACACGTCGCGGTATTGTGCCAGATTTTGTAATGTGCCGGCCCCACTGAATTACCGAGCCTTGTGCAGGCTTCAAATCCTTTCAGCACTGCTTCCAGCATCATTCTGCCGCTGAGTCCTTCACGCAGTCCAAGAGAAAGTACCGTTGGAATAACCACGCATCCAGGATGGACAACCGACTGACGGTGAAGGTCGTCTACTTCTAGAATGTGCATCAGTGCTCCCAGCCATAGTACGGTGCGGGAAGTGTTTGGGGGTTCATCCAAAAACCAGCGATTGAGAATCCTTCCTGGCTCAGAATTTCGGCCCGCAGCAATATTTGCCATCGCATCAAGCACAAACCAAGAGGCCGCAGCTATATCTTCATCCTCAATTGGTTTGTTTTCAATCAGTTCAATTAACTGTTCTGTCAGTGTCATACTTTTTTCTTAATTAAATAAAGCTTAAAGAATTTTGCTTAAATTTTCATCCACAGCTTCAAGACTCTTGCCGGCTTCTTGTCCACTTATTTTCAGTTTTGCCATAACAATTGCAGTTTTAACATGATGCCCTGATTTCAGAAACAGTTCTGCTGCAGTTTTCAGTGAGACTTCTCCAAGTTCTGCAACCATTTCCTCTGCCCGTCTTACCAACTTTATATTGCTGGCTTGCAAGTTCACCATCCGATTTTGATAAACTTTACCCAATTTAACCATAGTTGCGGTACTGAGCATGTTGAGCACCATCTTCTGAGCAGTGCCGGCCTTGAGCCTTGTAGATTCTGCAACTACTTCCTGACCAACCTGAACACAAATTGCAACAGCAACATTTTCCAATAAAGGTGATTTTGGTATGCACGCCAAGCCGATTTTAACAGCACCTTGTTGACCGGCGTATGCAATGGCGGCTAAAACAAATGGTGTAGTTCCGCTGGCAGAAATTCCCAGGACAACATCTTGATTATTGATTTTTACATTTTTCATTGATGTTTCTCCTGCACTGACGTCGTCCTCTGCACCTTCAACTTCATCAGTCAGTGCCGTAACACCACCAGCAATAATTCCCTGAACCATTTCTGGAGAGACCCCAAAAGTGGGAGGACATTCTGAAGCATCCATTACACCCAAACGTCCACTTGTTCCTGCCCCAACATAAAACAGTCTCCCGCCATGAAGTAATCTTTCTGCAATCAACTCCACTGCTTCGGCGATTTCTGGAAGAGACTGCTTGACGCTTTCAGCGACGCGTTCATCTTCAGAGTTCATTGTTTGCACAATTTCGAGTGCAGACATTTTGTGTAAATGAAGGGAGCTCGAATTCACTTTTCTCTCATTTTAATTTCATAAAGTCGGCTGATTATTTTGAGATGTTAGCCATCAATGCAGCACCTTCTACAGGAGAATACTTTGGAACAGACACTTTTTTAAGACCAATTTTTTGCATCAGCAAACGGCGTAAAAGGGTGTCTGAACTAAGCAAACCTCCGGCAAACATCACTGGAGGATTGGTGAAATCCAAGCGTTTAACTACGCTCAGATAAAGTTGATACAGTTGTTCTGCACCATCATCTACAATTCGTTGTGCCTCCAAATCACCTTTAGTGGCACATTCGAAAACAAGTGGAGCCAATTGCGAAATTTCCCTATTTTTTCGTTCTGGATCATAAAGCCAGCTTATCAAATCATCCGGAACAGAAATTTTTAAATGTTCAAATGTTTGTTGATAAAGTTCGGTTTTCTCTTCTCGACCATCTGCTACACGAGTAGCAGATTTGAGCATTTCCAAACCAAGCCAATAGCCGCTACCACCGTCATCCAACAAATAGCCCCAACCACCGGAATGTGCGGATTCACCGGTTGCATCAATTCCGCAAGCAGCGCTTCCGGTTCCGGAAAGAACTAAAACTCCAAAACGTTTTCCATGTGCACCAATCAGCGCAATTTCGTAATCCGGAGCAACCGTAATTTTCGCTTGAGGCATTGCTTTAGACAAAACATTCCGCAACCAATCCGGATTTTGCGCAGCTCCTGCCATTCCTGCACCGACATCCTGAACCTCCGAAATATCGACTCCGGCTTCATCCATAGTTTGAAACAGAGAAGAACTCAACTGTTCTTCCGCTTTCTTAAAACCAATAATACTAGGATTTGCGGTTTCCGGAAGTTCGTGAAGATGGATACATTCCAGATTTTCTTTGTAAATTCCAATCCGCAATGTGGAACCTCCGCCGTCAATTCCTACGCTGATCATCACATTCACTCAAACTGAATATTGCTGCAACAATTCGGCAGTTTTTTTGATGTCCTCCAAACGTTTTGCTCCGGCTTCTCGTTCAATGGCCAAAGCACCTTGATAACCAATACGGTTTAAGGTTCTCAGAAATTCATCATTGTCAAAATCTCCTTCGCCCCACGGAACTTCCCTGCCCCACTTTCCTGGAACAGAACTTCGTTGAGCGTCCTTGGTATGAACGTGTTTAACCCACGGAGCCAGTGTTTCCAAGGCTAAAATGGGATCGCCTTTTCCGTACAAAATCATATTCGCCGGATCAAAATTAACCCCCAATGCCGGATGAGAAAGTTCTTCTAAAAATTCCCTTAAAGTTTCTGCGTTTTCCTGACCAGTTTCCATCAAAATCATCACTTTTTTCCGCTTTGCGGCATCAGCCAACAACTGGACTCGTTCCCGCAGTTTTGGTTTTGTGTTGTCAATAAAACCAAAATGAGATTTTCATAATCCGGACGCTGAAGTTATAACTAATTTTGTCCTTCGCCCTTAACTATGGAAGCAAAAGGTTTTAGCATAATCTTGAGCTTGTAGCGGTCACCCAGATAAACAGATTTGACGAATTCAACAGGATGCGAATTTTCATTTAGTGTTGAGCGTTCAAAACTCAAAACAGGTTTAGACTTTTCAATACCCAACTTTTTCATTTCTGCCTCAGTGGGTAGTCTTGCCTCCACAGTTTGTTGTGCGACAACCAACTGGAATG
This sequence comes from SAR324 cluster bacterium, assembly GCA_016764995.1. Lineage (GTDB taxonomy): Bacteria > SAR324 > SAR324 > SAR324 > NAC60-12 > Arctic96AD-7. The sequence continues at coordinate 4,300 of JAESQU010000037.1, forward strand.
AGTATTGTTCACGCAAAACTTTGTAAAGTGACTCTTGAGAAAAGTCGAAATTCTTTTCGATTTCAGGACAAAGTGCATAGGGAATATGGGTACGTTCCAGAGAAATCAATTCTTCGTCGGCCATTCTGAAACGTTCGAGTATAAAAATCAAGGTTCCGGGACTGATCCTGAGTTTTTTGGCAATTGAATCGTCCACTTTTTCAACGCCAATTTCCAGAATTTTACTGGTGACTTTTAGATTCTGCGCGGCCATATCTTCGGTGAACGAAGTCAGCGTTTCCAGGGTTTGATCGATAATTGTTCTAGGCGCGACAAAGGTTCCTTTGCCGGAGCGCGCGTAAACCCAACCTTCTCGTTCCAGCTCCTTAAAAGCTTTGGTAACAGTCATTCTGCTGACCATAAATTTTTCTGCAAGCTGACGTTCGGAAGGCAAACGCGAATCTACAGGATAAATTCCAGACTGAATACAATGTTGGCAATGGTCCTTGATTTGCTGGTAAAGCGGGGTAGCGACATTAGGATTTACAACAACTTCCGCCGGAACAAAAGCTGCTTCCGGAGAATTTTGCTTTGAAGAATTTGCCCTAAAAATATTTGAATTAGTATTCATTGGAATAACTTATTTTGAGTAAAAATACTATACTTGTATGTCGATAATAATGGTTTTTTAAGCAAGCACTTCAGGAACTTCACGTCGTCTCATTGCCACTCCTTTGGAATCAAAGACATGGAAACTTGAGGGGTGCGCTTCCAGTTTGATTGTTTCGCCTTCCCTCACAAGCGAGTTCACTGTAGCCGCCAAACTGGTGCGCTAACTTGCATCCGGAAACTGCCGAACAGGTTGAAAGTAGGCTGAAGCAAAGTCTAAAATCATTGATTTCAGACTTGCCGCTGTAAACAAATCGAGCAGATATTACTCCATCTTTTGCTGTTTCTGTAAAAAGCCTCATCGCATCTTTCTTAATTTTTCCATACTTCAAACACATTCTAAATGATGTTGTAAAAACAAATTCCAATGTGTAAAAAATAATGTAAAATAATACTGGACATCCCCTGAATAGTCCGGTATAGTCCAGTACTATAAGCCAATAAATAATTTTGTCAACAAAAATATTGCAGATGGAGAAAAAAACATGGAAATTCTGATTCGTGACTCCCTGGAGGCAGGAGCACAAGTGGCTGCAAGCGTTGTCAGCAAAATCATTAAGTCCGAAGACAAACCTGTTTTGGGCTTAGCAACTGGTGGAACGCCTCTCCGCATGTATCATGAATTGATCAGGATGAAACAATCCGGAGAAGTGAGTTTTAAAAATTGTACGACCTTTAATTTGGATGAATACGCAGGTTTATCAAGGAAAGACGAACGCTCATATTTTTATTATATGATGAGTAATTTGTTTGATCATATCGATATTGACAAAAAGAATGTTCACCTTCCTGATGGAAACGCAAAAGACCTGAGAGAGGCGTGTCGAAAATATGAAAAGAAAATTAAAAATAAAGGTGGTATTGATTTACAAGTTCTTGGAATTGGTGCTAACGGGCATATCGGTTTTAATGAACCGACGGGTTCTTTTGCATCCAGAACATGGGTCAAGATTCTCAGCGAACAAACCATTCAGGATAACTCGATGTATTTCGACAAACTCGAAGAAGTTCCACGTCATGTTGTTACCATGGGAATTGCTACCATCATGGAATCACGACATTGTCTTTTGTTGGCAAATGGAGCCAAAAAAGCCGATGCCATCCGAAAAATGATTGAAGGTCCAATTTCAGCAAGTTGCCCAGCTTCGATACTACAAATGCATCCACGAGTAACCATTGTTTTGGACGAAGAAGCGGCCTATTTATTGACACTCAAAGATCACTATAAGTGGGTTGAAAAAAACAAATTGGACTGGCAAAAATACTAATTGGACAATTTAATACAAAATAATCTCAATTTCAAGGAACTCGATGCCGCTTATAGAAATCTCTGCAACAGATCAGAAGGACATCTCCTTTTTACATAAAGCAGACGAATTTGTTAAAACATCGGGATTGGTAGATTTGCAGGTCAACGGTTTTAGAGGAATAGATTTCAACACACCTGGACTTAGTACGGAAACATTTGAACATGCGCTGGAAGCAATGCTGGCTTCCGGAGTAACAACTTGTTTACCAACGATCATCAGCGGATCCGAGGCACATTTACTGAACTGCCTTGCGGATTTAGAAAATGCCCGAAACGACTCTGCATTGGCCAAAACGATGGTGGCAGGTTATCATCTGGAAGGACCTTTCCTTTCAGCACTCTCCGGATATTCCGGATGTCATCCTGTGCAAGCCATGGGTGCGGTGAATCCGGAAATGTATTTACGTTTGCAGGAAGCCGCTGGAGGAAACATCAAACTGGTAACACTTGCTCCTGAAATAGATGGTTCTTTAGAATTTATTGAAAAATTAGTTAAGGATGGTATCATTGTCGCTTTAGGACACACTGCTGCAGGAGTTGATAAAATCCGGCAAGCAGTGGATTCCGGAGCATTACTTTCAACTCACCTTGGCAACGGAACAACTTCAAAATTGCACAAAAATGACAATCCAATCATCGCTCAACTTGGTGAAGACAAGTTGTACGCCAGTTTTATTGCGGATGGTTACCACCTTTCTCCGGAAATTTTGAAAGTCTATTTAAGGGCAAAAGGCAGCGAACGCGTCATCCTGATTACGGATGCCACTGCTGGTGCTGCAGCAGCGCCGGGTCGTTACCGGTTGGGTGATCTGGAATTAATACTTGGGTCTGAGCCCGTAATTTACGATCAGCAAACTTCACGTCCAGTTGGTTCTGCGGTTACGCTAGATCAATGTGTTAGAAACGTGATGCGTTGGTACGGAATTTCACTGGAAGAAGCGGTTTCATGGGCAAGTGAAAATCCGCAGAAATTAATATCTTCATCAAAATCAAATTCACTCATAACTGAAGGTGAGCGAACTGTTTGGTGGAAAGAAGAAAAAGACGGTTGGAAAGTCAAAGCCGCTCAAAGCGGTAAGTTTTTGTTTTCTGCCTGAATATAAAATTTATTCAAACTTATTCAAGACTATTCAGTTTTGGCCAAGTGTCTGACAGCCGATACCCCAACGGCCACGGATCTTCCGGATCGCACATTAGCTGGTGAGTTCCGGTAATCCACGCTCGCCCACGAATGGTTGGAATAATTGCCTCTATATTTTCGATTTTTGTCCTCTCATGGATTGTGCAGTCAAATCTTGAATCAATAATTGAAGTTGCCACAAATCGATCTCCAACCTGCATTTCGCCTCTGGCGTGCATAACAGCCATTCTCGCAGAACACCCTGTTCCGCATGGAGATCTATCAAGTTTTCCGGGATCGATAGCAACCGTATTGCGGCCGTGCGGAATTCCATCTTTAATTTCGACAGGCAGAGTAAATTGGCAGAAAGATATTTTGTTCCAATCCTGTTGAGTCGGATGTTGAAATTTAATTTGCTGATTTGCTGCCGCCGTAATTCTGGCACCAGTTTCCGCAAGTTCACGAGCCTCATCCGCAACAATTTCAAATCCTAACGACTTTGCGTTCACGGTCACGAAACTGTCACCGCCATAAGCTGTGTCAACGGTTAGAGTTCCAATTCCGGCCACTTCTAGTTGCACATCCAGTTTGTCTGCAAATGAAGGTACATTGTTAATCTCAATACTGCGTGCTTTGCCGTTTTCACAAAACGCTTTAACTTTTACTAATCCTGCAGGAGCTTCAAGAAAAAAAGTTGTTTCAGGTTCCACCATCTGAATCATTCCGCTGTCCAGTAGAACGGTCGCCACACAAATTGAATTTGATCCTGACATTGGAGGAGTATGTTCCGGTTCCATGATGATGAAACCAAAAACCGCTTTTTCGTTTTTCGGCGGAACCAACAGGTTTACATGTTTGAAAACTCCGCCGCGAGGTTCATTCAAAACAAAGTTTCGCAAAGTCTGATCCTGATCAATCCAGCGGGCTTGCTCCCAAATGCTTTCACCCGGAGGCGGAGCTACTCCACCAACTATGACCTCACCAACTTCGCCCTCTGCATGACGGGAAACAATATGTATTATTTTGGATGATCTCATTTTTAAAATCAGTAATAAGTCTGCAACACTTAGTTATCATAATTCACTTAAGAATGATGGTCACGTAAAAACTCCTAAACTAATTATTTGTCATCTCGAACGAAGAGAGAGATCTTAATGATATCAGTGCTTAACATAAAATATAATTCTCCCTATGGTCGAAATGACAAACGTTGTGTTTCAGAGTTTTTACGGATGCATCATTAGTTGACATGTTTCTAATGGATTTTGTATCATAAACAAGGAGATTATTGACAAATATAGCAGATTATCCGGAAATGATCTACTTTTCAAGGCATCATTCCTGGTTGATTTTAGGATTGGCAATTTGGTCCACGTGCTACTTCCTCTGCTTTTAATCACAGTTAAAAGGATACTAAATGTTCAGCCAGAAAATAAAATGTAAAGTATTTGCTGATTTACACCAACAAGACGATGTCTTTCTTATTCCAAACCCATGGGACATAGGTTCTGCCAAGGTGTTGCAGGGACTTGGATTCAAAGCACTCGCAACCACCAGCTCAGGATTGGCCTACACTTTAGGCCGAGCAGATGGTGAAGTAACTCTTGAAGAAAAGTTATTTCATTGTTCCGAGCTTGCCGCAAACACAACCATCCCCATTAATGCTGATTTTGAAAACGGCTTTGCAGATGATCCCGAAACAGTCGCACACAATGTGTTGAAGGTGGCAAGTACAGGAATAGCAGGTTGCTCGATTGAAGACTTTAGTCGTGATGCACTCAGCTTGTATGATTTCAACCTTGCAGTGGAACGAGTTCAAGCAGCAGTTGAAGCTGTGGCAACTTTAGACTTTCCTTTTCAACTTACTGCCCGTGCAGAAAATCTACTTAGAGGAATCAATGATCTGGACGACACAATTAAACGTCTGCAAGCATTTGAGGCAGTAGGTGCCAATGTATTGTATGCTCCAGGTATTTGTTCACTTGTTGATTTAAAGCAAGTCACTTCCGAATTAAAATCCCCCTTTAATGTACTCGCCCCATTTTTTCGAGGTGTCAGTGTTGATGATCTCGCCGAAGCCGGTGCAAAACGAGTCAGCATAGGTGGCGCGTTAAATTGGGCTGCAGTAAACCCAATCCTAAAAGCAGGTAAAGAAATGCTTGAGAAGGGAACATTTAATTGGACTGCTGAGATGGCACCAAATGGCGAAGTGAAAAAATTGTTTGGTTGAATCGTCTTCAAAAAAATATATCTCTCATGATTTCAAAATCTTGCCGCCAATTCTGCACCGTCGTTGATTGCGGTTTTTGCGTCAAGTCCGAGAGACGCTTTGGCTCCGCCAATCACATGCACTTCCAAACCGGCCTCACGGAGTGAAGCTTCCATGTCCAGTCTCGGTTCCTGTCCCGCTGCAACAATCACGTTATCCACATCCATTACTATTTTCTGAGGTTCTTCACCTTTTTTCAAAGAAACTTTGACGTGCAGTCCGGCATCATCTATTTTAAGATAAGTTGCTCCTGAAAGGAGTTGAACACCGTGTGATTTCAAAGTTTGGATATGCGCCCAACCAGTTGTTTTTCCGAGACGTTTGCCAATCTTATCGGAGGATCGCTGCAAAACCGTGACCTCCCTTTTTTTAGGTTTTCGGAGGGCTAAAGCTTTTTCCGAATCCAGAATACCGTAACCCTGTAAATATTCCGGAACATCTCCGGAGAAAGGAGTTTGAGCTGTCAAATAATGCGCAACATCAATTCCGATTCCTCCTGCTCCAATCACGGCAACTTTCTGGCCGACCAGACATTCTTCGTCTAAAACATCCAAATAACTCAAGACTTTAGCATGATCGGCTCCTTCCAGTTCCAGTGCACGAGGTCGTACTCCGGTCGCCAGCACGACTGCGTCAAAATTTTCTGAAATTAAATTCTCCTGATTTACGGCTTGTCCCAATTTTAATTCTACTCCATATTTTTTCAACATCACACGATAGAATCGAAGCACTTCATAAAATTCTTGTTTTCCTGGAATTTTAACCGCATAGTTAATTTGTCCACCAATTTCAGCACGTTGATCAAACAAAGTAACCTTGTGTCCTCGCATCGCTGAAATGTAGGCTGCCGTCATTCCTGCTGGACCGGCGCCGATAACAGCAATATTTTTTAAAGTTTTTGCTGGCTCATAATTTAATTCTGTTTCACGTCCCGCACGGGGATTAACCATACATGTTGCTGTTTTCATTTGGAAAAGATGATCCAGACAAGCTTGATTACAGGCAATACAAGTATTGATCTCCTCGGGGCGGCCAGTAGCCGCTTTGTTGACAAAATTTTCATCTGCCAGTAATGGCCGCGCCATTGAAACCATGTCCGCAAGTCCGTCCCTTAAAAGGCTTTCAGCAACATAAGGATCATTGATGCGGTTGGAGGTCACGATTGGAATATTCAAGTACGGCCGCAATTTTCCAGTAACCCAGGCAAATGCCGCGCGAGGTACCATCATCCCAATTGTAGGAATCCGTGCTTCATGCCAACCGATTCCGGTATTTATGAGGGACGCTCCAGCCGCTTCTACAAGCTGTCCAAGTTCAATAACTTCCTCAAAACTGCTTCCGCCTTCAACCAAATCCAGACAAGAAAGTCGGTAAATCAGCAAAAAATCTTCTCCGGATTCTTCCCGAACACTTTCAACAATCCGTAGTGCAAAGCGGATTCGATTTTCAAAAGAACCTCCCCACTCGTCACTGCGCTCGTTTGTACATTTGGCAATGAACTGGTTGATCAAATAACCTTCTGAACCCATTATTTCTACACCGTCATAACCAGCCATTTTTGCCAGCTTTGCGCAACGTACAAAGACCACGTAAGTAGCTGAACTATTATCCTTACTAGGTATTGATGCAA
>JAESQU010000038.1 GCA_016764995.1 SAR324 cluster bacterium
GCCATTCCATGAGCAAAGCTCGGTAGCAAGCCACCTGTCATAGCGGCGTACTTCAGATCTGAAGCAGATCCCTTGGCACACATGTCGAATTCGTCCATGGGGACGTCAAGCCGAGCAGGTATAGAACCCTTATAAATATTAAAAATTTTCTGGAAGTTCTTTCCCATTATAGAACTAGCAAGCATTTTCTGACCATCGACTTTGCTCTTACCTTTCATCCCGTAAAAAATGAAGCTGTCAACATTATAGAGATAGCCATGGTTTGAGGGAGTAGGCAGACAGTAGAAGTCTATTCCGGGTTTCAAACCAGCATTGGAGAATTCACCCTTAGCCCAGTCACCCATAATCTGGAATGCAGCTTTACCGCTCATGACCATCCCTGTTGCTACGTTCCAGTCGCGTCCCGGCATGCCTTTGTCGGTGAAACCTTGAAGTTTACGCATTTGGTCGAAAACCTTTACCATTGTTGAACCACCTAAAGCATCCATATCTAATTCGACTATGGCTTTTTGGTAAAATTCATTCCCTCCTATTCCAAGCATTACTGCCTCAAATACTGTAGCATCCTGCCATGGCTGACCTCCATGAGCAAAAGGAATTATTCCTGCTGATTGTAACTTGCTTGCAGCTGCATTGAATTCATCCCAAGAAGTTGGCATTTTTAGCCCATGGGCATCTAGAACTTTTTTGTTAGCCCAGAACCAGTCAATGCGGTGGATGTTTACAGGAGCAGCGCAATACTTGGTGAACCCATCACACTTCATGTGATTCGCCACCTGGGGGCTGAGCAGGGAATCCCAGTTTTCAGCAGAAGCCACTTCATGTATGTGGTAAGGTGCTACTACACCTTCTTCATCATATTCCTGAATAGTAGGACCCTTTATTTGTGCAGCTGTAGGGGGATCTCCTGCAACTATTCTTGCCTTAAGAGTAACCATAGCGGCATCTCCACCACCTCCCGCAACAGGCATGTCTTTCCAAGTGCCACCTTTTTTAGCAAAATCATCTTTAAGGACCTGCAATGCTTTGGCTTCACCTCCAGAAGTCCACCAATGCAGAACTTCTGCTTCTCCACCGGCCATCGCAGGGCTTAATGTAACACCCATGGCAAAAAGAAAGGCGGAGGCTGACATTAATACTTGTTTATACATTTTTTTCTCCATAACAAGTTTAACATAAATGAAAACCATCTCAAATAATGGTTTCCATGTGATAAACAGATACCGACCATCGACATCTGCATCTTCCGGCTAATAACGAGCCGCAAGTTCTGGCGTTATTCTTATTTTTCCGCAATCAGTGATTTCAAACCGAAATCATAAGACGTATTTTCTGGATTCAAAAAACGAGAATAGCGCTTAAAATCAATAAATTCAGGTTTTATACTTTCTCTACGTTTTTTTTGCTTCTGCCATTCTGGAGCTATCACACTAGCCATGCTTGAGCGCCAACTAAGATTCAACTCTGCAAAATCACTCCCCTTTAAATAATCATAAATCAGCACGACTGCCCAGCCGCCTTCCATAAAATGTCCACCAATGCTGACATGTTGGTCTCCTTTACGTACTGATTGCAAACCGGCTTGAGCCCAGTCAATTCCGCCAACTAAAAAGTCTTTTCCGGAAACTAGTCCAAGTATCTTTGCGCTGCGTATAACCCCTTGTGCCATAACATCACTCGCACTCCAAATCAGTGTTACATTCGGATAACGTCGCTTTAACATCGAAAAACTTTTAGCGGCATCGTCTTCACTCCAATTTGCAGGAACTATTTGACGCAAGCGAATTTCAGGATAGTCTTTCACAATTTGCTGCAAACCTTTGGTACGCTGAATTGCAGCGTAATCAGAGACAATTCCTGTGATGCCAATCATTTCCAGAGGGAGTTTGTTTGATCCCACTTGTATTCGCAAACCTTCCTCAATCAACTTCTCGGCTAACAGAGCACCTACATCTTGCTCAGCCGGAAGCAGTTCCCCAATCCAGAACTTGTATTTTTCACGGGGCAGACCAACTTGTTCATCTTCGGTGAATCCAGAATTGACCACAAAGGCAGGGACCTGATTTTCTTCAATTATTTTCAAAAAATTTTCACCACCTTTTTTGAAATTAGGAAAAACCAAAACATCTGCGCGATTTATTGATGTTGCTTCTCTTGCAATTTGCTGGCGCATTTTTTCGCGGTTTCCATCTGCATAATGGACCCTCAATTCCGCACCGAAATCGTTTACGGCTTTTTGCATAAAACCGATGAACAGTCCCCAAAACGGATCTCCTTCTCCGCGGGGCGCAAAAAAAGCCAAGCTATAAATTTTGCTAGGTGAAGGAGGAGAAACTGCTAACACTGTAGCAGTGAATATCCAAAACAAAAACAGCAGAGAAGATAATCGTAGAGCGTGTCCAATATTAGCTCGCTTAATCCTCCACATAAATGTACTAATTGAAATGAAAATTTGTTTCATTATTTTGTCTGACAGCTTTACTGCATTATTTGAATTTGTGTCAAGAAGTATTTCTGGAAAAATCGGTAAAAACTTGTATCTATTACTCATATAATCAATGAGTTAAATAATATAAAAAAAGATATTATTTTTATTGATTTTACTTAAAGACGAGCGGTAAGGTAGGAAAAAGACAAAAAATATGGTTCAACTGGCAGCTTGTAAAAGGTGTTTTTGAAATTCCTTAAGTGTTAACCGTAACTGATCGGAAACTGAAGATTCACCGCAAGCAAGGACATACCGTGCGGTTCGGGTGACTTCTTTCCAACGTGGTTTTTTAGGAACACTGGGAACGCTGAGGTAGCGGTCAAAAGTTCGTAAACGGAAGTAGCCCTTGTCTAGATGGACCTTCCAAATTCCGCTTTGTTCGGCAAGTTCGATTTTTGTGGTTCCAGAGTTTTCTTCCCAATGTTGGAGTGATAGGATCATCAGTTGGACCAGTAATTCACGCAGACGTTGTCCGGCATCTTTTGCAAATGCAGTTTGGACGGCATCTTCCAGATTCCCTTGCAATACGGTCAATTGTTTGTTGGTGAAATGTAGTTCCTCCAGTAAATCAGACAGTGCTTCGGAAATGACGCTTCCACGGGGGTCATTAAGCAGCAATGATTGTTTGTGGACAAAACTCAATTCTTCAAAAAAATCTGAAAGTGTCGACTCCATGATTCGAACTTTGTTGCGACTTACTTCTAGTTCACGATGAAATTTCTCCTGCGGATAGTTGAATGCATCGTTTTTCATGGGCAACTCTGTTGGAGCAATGATAAATATTTGACAATCCTGAAGTGTATTCAGTTAGACTGTAATTTAAATTCTGTGATTTTCAGTTAAGCTAATCTTGACCTGTAGAAAATGTTTGGAAATTGTAAAAAAACTAATGCTCATTAAAGATACCATTTTGTTTAATAGTTTTGTAATAATTCCGTTTTTTTGATGTTGACAGAATTAATGTAAACTATACTGAATTTTATGGAGGAATACGATATTTTTATTCGACAAAATGAACCATGAATAAATTTATTAGTTCAACCTTTCAACGACTGTTTGATTTTGAGTCCATCAGTAGTCGATTAATTGTTTATATCCTTTTGGCAAGTTCCCTGATTACTTTGTTGGGAACGGGTTACCAGCTTTATACTGATTTTCGGCGTGATGTTGATCAAATTGAGGAACGCATGTCTCAAATTCAAAGCAGTTATCTTCGAGGTATTGTCAACAGTCTCTGGATGACAGATTTACGGCAAGCTGAGGTATTGCTGGAAGGTGTGATGCAGTTGCCGGAAATTGAATATGCTGAAATTAATTCTCCGGAAGGTGTTTTATTGATACAAGGGGAATTAATTGAAGATCAGTTTTTGGAGAATCGTTTCCCATTACGTTACACACATCAGTCGGAGGTCTTTGATTTAGGAGAATTACGGTTGTTGGCTTCGCTTAATGATGTGTACGCTAGACTTTGGGAAAGACTCTTGATCATATTGCTAACACAGGGAATAAAAACATTTTTGATTTCCGGTTTTATCTTTGTTTTAGTCCAGTTTTTGATTACTCGGCACCTAAGCACAATGGCTCGTTATGCCCATGAAGTTACACCGGAAAAACTGGACGCACCCTTAGTATTACTTCGACATCAGCGCAAAGATGAATTGAATGAAGTAGTTGTGGCTTTCAATCGGATGCGGAAATCGCTACAAGACTATTATCATCAACTCCATTCAGAACTCACACGGCGTACCAGTGCAGAGAAAGAGTTGTTGGGATACAAAGATACACTTGAAGAACAGGTGATTGAGCGTACCGATGAGTTACGTTCGGCTAACCAAAAACTACGGGAAGAAAACAGGGAACGTACCCAAGCAGAAACACGGTTGAAATCATCTTTACAGGAAAAAGAAGTGCTGTTGCAGGAGGTGCATCATCGCGTCAAAAACAACATGCAGATTATTTCAAGTATGTTACGCTTACAATTCAGAAATATTCACGATGAGCAATTGGCGACACTTATGCGTGATTTGCAACAGCGTATTCAAATCATGTCGATGGTGCATGAAAAATTGTATCATTCCACTTCATTGTCTCACATCGATTTACCTGATTTTATTTCGCACTTGAGTGAAGAGTTACTTTCTTCTTTTGGCATTACCTCTGATCAAGTTTTATTGAATTTGGACTTGGATCCGGTGTCTTTAAATGTCAATTATACAATCCCCTGTGGCTTGATTATAAATGAATTGATCACCAATTCATTGAAATATGCTTTTACTGAGGGGCGGAAAGGTAGGCTTAGCATAAAATTGAAAATTTTAGCCGGAAAGCGTATTTTTCTTACTGTTGACGATGATGGACCTGGGTTGCCACCAGATCTGAATTGGCAGAATAGTCACAGTACAGGAATGAGGCTGATTCACATTCTTTCTCAGCAGTTGAAAGGTGAATACAGTCTCAAAAATAACAACGGAACTTGTTTTGAATTGATCTTTCAGGAGTAAAATGATTAAAGGTAGAATTCTAATCATTGAGGATGAAGCTATTGTGGCAGATGACATCCTTTTCTGTCTCCGGGAAGCAGGACACGAAGTTCCATTGGTTTGTGCTTCAGGAGAAGAGGCATTGGAGGCTTTGGAAAAACAGTCGGTGGATTTAGTACTTGTCGATATTCTGTTGGCAGGAGAAATCGACGGAATAGAAACCGCACGTCAACTCCGTAAGCGGTTCCAACTTCCAGTCGTTTATTTGACTTCATTCACCAACGAATCCATCATTGAACGAGCAAAAGAAACCACTCCTTCAGGTTACATCGTAAAACCGTTCAAGCGTCGTGAATTATTGGCTACTGTGGAAATGGCACTTTACCGCGGAGAATCACCATCGGATTTCATGCTTGGTTCCACAACTTCGTTGAGCGGACATTGGTTGCTCAACGCTTGGAGCGAGTGGCTGCAAGAATCTTTGAATTTAATAGAAAAAGTAGGTGCTACACTTTCGGGAGATATCCAGAAAGACTTCCGGAAATGGTACCAACAATCGGGTATTCTTTCTGAAGATTTGCAATATTTCGCTGGATTGTCTACAACCGATCTTTGTTTACTGGATCGATTCTTCTCTTTACTGGTAAAGCTGTTTGTTTTACAGCATCCAGGACGTAAATTGGAATTTATCAGTGAGCCCAAACTGAATTCAATTCGTTGTGCACCGTTGTTGTTGATCGAAATTTTGTTGTCAGCTTTGGACATACTTGCCCTTACAGTTCCGGAAAATGAATTACGACTCCGGGTTGGGCTTGTGCCAGTAAAAGAATCCAATATTATTTTGCACGAAAATCCTGCTGAAAATAATTACTGCTTTCAAATCCGTATAAATAATGCTGCGTATTCAGGGAAGGATACAACTTTTGCATTGCTGGAATCTTCCCCTAAATATCCTCTAATACTGGATGCTCTGGAAAAATTTGGTGGAACAATGATTCCGTTTTCAGGAAAATCGGAAGGGGAGTCTGGTTTCGACATTTTTGTACCGTTGTTTTAGTAGAAAGGCAGCTAATAATTTTAGTGTTTTTTACAAGTCGCTGGTTGGGCGAAGTCGAAACCAGCATCTTGGCCGAATGTTCCCTTCGACTTTGCTCATGGAAAAATTTGTAACAACAGTAAACGCTTGACTCTGTACTTGCTTAAAAGGTTAAAAATGCAAAAGTCCACTTAACTTACAAAACAAGTTGTTCATTCCTTATAGCTCAACATAAACACACAGGAACTTCTGAA
>JAESQU010000039.1 GCA_016764995.1 SAR324 cluster bacterium
ACCACAGTGATTTCACCAAGTTCTCCCGCAGCCACCATCGCCCGCGCTTGCCGGATCATGGGATAACCGCTGTAGCCGTACATCGAAGCGCACAACAGGTCTTTCTCTTGAGCCAGCCGCATCAAACTCAAAGCGTCGTCTGTCGTCGTGGTAACGGGCTTTTCTAAAATGACGTGAATTCCTGCTTCCAGAAACCTTTTCGCAATCGCGTAGTGCGTGTTGTTGGGAGTCATGATTCCTACAACGTTGATTCCGTCTTCACGGGCAGATTCAGTTTGCGCCATTTGCTGATAGTCCGCGTAAATCCGATCTTTTGCTAAACCCAAGGATTCACCATATTGCCGCCCTCGCTCCACATCAATGTCGAAAGCTCCGGCGACAAGCTCGTAATAACTATCACGACGCAACGCCACCCGATGGCTGTCTCCAATCTGACTAGTTGCTCCGCCTCCGACCATGCCGTAACGCAGTGAAGGATGGATGTGAAATCGGTTGTTCATTTAGATACCAGTATGTTCTTGAATGAAAGTTCGTGCCTTTTTGGCATATTCCAGCGGATTTGCTTTTTCCGGGTCTTGCTCTGCTTCGACCACAAACCAGCCTTGATAATGTGCATCAGCTAATGCTTGGAAAATCGGATCAAACGGGATGACCCCGTCGCCCGGAACGGTGAAAACTCCGGCTTTGACTGAATCCAGAAAGCTCATTTTTTTCGCATGGACTTCATCCAGTATCGGTTGGCGAATGTCTTTGAGATGCACGTTGCGGATACGCGAACCGTATTTCTGAATGATCGTCAGCGGATCGTCCCCTGCGTAGTGAGCGTGTCCGGTGTCCACGAGTAGATGCACCAAATCCGGATCGGTCATTTGCATGAGCCGGTCCGTTTCGTCTGCATTTTGAACCATTGTTCCCATGTGGTAGTGATAGGCGATCACCATTCCATTTTCACGTGCCATTTCCCCAATTCGGTTTAAGCCTTCAGCAACTTGCAACCACTGTTGGTCCGTGTAGGATGGGCGATCAAAAACGTGTTTCGGAGTTCCCTGGACACAATGTCCACATTCGCAGACATTGAGCACCTTCGCGCCCATTGCCTTGAGAAAGTTCAACTGCTCTACAAAAAGGGTGACTGTTTCTTCGGTTCGTCCTGTTTCACTAAAAAACGTACTGAACCACGCAGAGGAGATTTGCAGTCCGCGCAGTTCCAGTGCGGGTTTGAGCACGGCGGGGTTTTTGGGGTACTTGTTGCCGATCTCACTTCCGGAGAATCCGGCGGCGGCCATTTCGTCAATGCATTGTTCAAAGTAAATGTTTCCACCAAGTTCCGGTATGTCGTCATTGGTCCATGCGATGGGGGCAATGGACAAGCGAATTGAGTTAGCTGAAAGCATGAAAAATCCTGAAAATTATATTAAATTTGATGCACTCGTAAATAGTTGTCATTCCCGCGAAAGCGGGAATCCAGGAACTTGTAAGTATCTGAAATAATGGATTCCAGCTTTCGCGGGAATGACAAACAAGTGAGTCATTTAGACTTTTTACTTGGCTATCAGTAATAATAAAAAAACGGCAGCAAAATGGAAAGCGGAAAACACATTCAGCACCATGAACACGGCCATCATCATTCTGGAGATGTAGAAGCATTGGGCGGCGCGTTTCTGTTAAATTTTATTTTCACGCTGATTGAAATTGCGGGCGGATTTTGGACAAACAGCGTCGCTATTTTAGCGGATGCTCTGCATGATGCCGGAGATTCGCTAGGGTTGTTATTGGCGTGGTATTTACAGAAAGCATCCGGAAAGGAAAGGGATCCGCGATTTTCTTATGGTTATGGTCGTTTGTCACTTTTGGCTGCGCTGATCAATGGAGTGGTCTTGCTGGCAGGTTCGATTGTGGTTATTGTGCACGTCATCCCACGTCTGTTTGAACCACAAATTGTTGACGCAACCGGTATGTTGTGGCTGGCCTTGCTGGGAATTGCATTTAACGGTTTTGCTTTTTGGCGTAACCGCAGCAGTCAGTCAGTCAACGCGAAAATGGTGAACTGGCATTTACTGGAAGATGTTCTCGGCTGGACGGTCGTTCTGGCCGGGAGTATTGTCATGCATTTTGGTGATTATCCCTGGCTTGATCCATTGATGGCACTGGGGGTGACGCTCTTCATTTTATGGAACGTATTCAAAAATCTCGGACGTGTTATAAAAATATTTTTGCAATCAAATCCGGAAGGTGTGGACCTTACCGCAATTGAAAGTGAACTTCGTTTGCTGAAAAATGTGGAAGATATTCATGACGTACACGCTTGGTCGCTGGACGGCAATTACCACGTGCTCAGTCTGCATGTGGTCATCAGTCAAATTCCTGATCCGGAAACATTGGTGCTACTTAAAAATCAAATCCGCGAGCAGACACTAAAAATGGGAATTGACCATGCGACCATTGAAATTGAACTTCCTTCAGAAGCATGTGCCCTGGAAAATTGCTGATGATTTAATTCGGCCGGTTGTCTTTTCCTGCTGGTAATCTCTTATGCCGTCGACTAAAAATCCAAAAACCGTGTCCTTGCTTACGAAGCGAGAAATCTTGCAAAAATCAAAAGTGATGGTTAAGTAAAAAGTTATCATTCTCGCGAAAGCGGGAATCCAGGAACTTGTAAGTATTTGAAATGCTTGTCCTCGACCTGATCGGGGAATGGAACCCCTTTTTGCAGGAATGACAAACAACTGTGTCATTTTGACTTTATACGAATTCATCAGCTATGTTTATTATTCCACGAGAGGATTGGTCAGCAAACTTAGAAGAGGTTGATATGACTTTGCTATTAACGAAAGAATCAATACAAGAAGTCCCATCTTCTCTGTTCTTGATGAATCCTTAAAATCAGTGCAACTTGTGTCACAATTGGAGTAAATCAGGACAAGTTGCCTGAAAATTCGGAACTTATCAACTTAGCAGTGAACTGTCCTTGACTTGGGGGGCCACTATATGATTAATAATTAATTGGATGTTTTTAAATAATTGGATATAATCGGATATAATTGGATACATATTTAATAAATATCTTGAACCTAACATCACTCAATATTACTCCAGAATTATTAAAGCTTATTACTGAAATCGATGAGTTTAAAGGCAGTTAGAAGCAGGCTGGTGAAAACAATCCGTATCAACTAAGTGTGTTACCTTATGTCGCCACTATTGAGAGTATTGGATCATCCACTCGTATAGAAGGTTCAAAACTAAATGATCCAGAGATTGAGTCTTTATTACCTAAATCCTGCAAGTGCACATTCAGATTGTATTTCCCCTGTTTTTTGACAGGAATTGTTTTAAACAAGTTTTGAAAGTCAACTTTCCATCACTTGC
>JAESQU010000040.1 GCA_016764995.1 SAR324 cluster bacterium
CCGCCTCCCTGTGCAAGCTCCCCGTTCAGCATCAAGGCATCCGTAAGAGTAACTTTACCTGTGTCGGAAATTAGTTTGCCGCCGTCCTCAATGGCCAAAGTGTTGTCCACTGTAAGGTTACTTGCTCCGCTGTTGATCGATTCTCCATTCCTGATGGTTAGCCCTCCAGTTTGGTAAAGGCAGCAGTACATATCCGAAACGTTCAGTGTCAGAGTGTTGCCGTTCAGATCAAGACTTGGCCAGTAAACAGTACTGCTTTGGGTGAGTGTCACGTCTCCTTCGAGTGTTATTGAGGAAGTCTCGTTAAGACTGAGAGAACCGCCGTTAGTTACTGAAACTGTTCCGGAAGGCCTGAAAACAGAAGAAGTGAAATTCAATGAGCTGTCGCTGAACGTACCGCCGCTTTGCAGAATTAATTCGCCGCCGCTCACATTAAGTGAACTCATATTGGAAAAAGACGGAGCACCCTGAAAGCTCAGATTTCCACTATTAAGAGTAATTTGTTTGCCATCAAGGGCTGCTGTTCCTGCAATAACAAGACTCATGTTGCTGATATTCAAAGAGTTACTGCCGCTGTCACCTTCAAGCATTATCAGTTCAAGATTGCCTATCGTACTTGAACCGGAATCTGTACGGGAAAGATCTAAATACGAGTTGACTTCAAGTGTCGTATTTTCATTTGTAGTAATGGAGTCAAAACTGCGCTCCCCTCCAAGCTCAAGTCTTGCTCCTGCTGCATTAAGTGTATTTCCCGCTAAGTTGAAAATAGAATGAGGGTGAAGATTCAGTATGCCTGCAACTGTCAAGTCTCCTTCCAGGTTCAAAGTAGCCTGTCCGCCAACTTTCAACTGACCATTTGCCCCAATACTTCCTCCGGCAAGACTCAAACTTCCTCCGGATGATCCGCTGTTTACTTCTACATTTCCACTTTCAAGGCTTAAGTTAGCAAGTGAAATATTTTCATTATAAACACTAATCAGTGCATTATCTCTGAGTGTTACATTTCCATTTATGGTGAGTCCTACGTCATATGATTTAATTCCGATCCCATGACTGTTTGTGTCAAATACCGCTCCGTCTTCATTAGAGTAATAATTCACAAAACCACTTGTTAAGGACTCTGTATTTGGCTGAAGTGTAAGATCAACACCATTTGTCCCAAGAGTTAAATTTACGGTTTCGCTGGAGTCTTGCATATCATTATGCAATACCATTCCCCAGCCGTTTGGCTCATATGTATCAAAAGTTGCATCATTACCCGGTTCAAATTTTACATTTGAATTTAAGCGCAGTGTACTTGCGGAGGTGGTCAGAGTTCCTGCACCCTGGTAATTGTAAAAGGGGCCGGTAAGTTCTAAAATACTATTGCTCAGGTCAAGTTCACCGCCGTCACGTACTTCGCCGCCCTGCACCAAACTGAGGGTACCTCCGCCCATTTCCAGTTTGCCTTTATCTAACCAAAGTGGTTTTGTCAGCGTAACATTCACTCCTTGAGACAGGAACTTTCCAGTACTTGCCATGTAATTGGGACGGTTGCTGTCATAATCATTCGTTAACCAGATATTTTCTGCTGTCAAACTTGTGATGTCTTGATTCAGAGCTAAAGAGAAGCCGCCTACACTAATATATTTTATGAGCAGATCCCCGCCTGTGTATGTAATGCTTGAGTCTCCCGCTAAATCGATTCCTGTCTCGCTGTTGACTGCATTTGTTAAATCCAACTCGTTGTCCGTACCTATTTCAAGATATACCGGCGAAAGGGTATTAGCATTTGTTTGTATGGTAGAAGTACCGGTTAACTTCAAGTAATTAAGATTAATGTTTGTCTGTAATACAAGTGTTGTATCTTTAAGCTGCATTCCTGTATTTTCAACAAAGGATGTAGCCCCAGAAGCAGGACCAAAAGTCAGGGTACCTCCGCTTGAACTAATTCCGCCTCCTAAAACAGTTAGTGGACCATTCAATGTCAGATCAGCACTACCTGTACCAACACCACTGTTTTCCTCAAGTGATGCATTGATAGTCAAACCATCCGAAATTGTCAGGTCAGTTGTGTCTGATTCGAGCTCGAAGCCATGACCGTTTGTTGTCAGAGTAGCCAGAGTCAGCGGTGCTGTGCTGGAAAGTTCAGCATCAGCAGTCAGAGAAATGCCTGTACCTGTGCTGGTCCAGCTGTCTGCCACTGCCAGTGTTCCCCCCAGACTGATTGTGGTTGCTGAAGTCGTAAAAGATGCTCCGCTGACTGCAGTCGCTCCGTTGGGCAGACTAAGTGTTCCGCCCTGGAAATTAAGTATTCCGGCAGCACCTGCACTGAGACTTGAGGCAGAAACGGTTCCGCCGCTGGAAGAAAGAGTTCCGGCACTTACAGTGATTCCGCCGTTCAGAGACAAATCCGCATCTCCGCTAATTATCTGTTCTGTCGCAGCATCAAGTGTCACTGCCTGTGACACAGTAAGTCCCTCCATTGCGTCATCCAGCGTCAAAGCAAAATTAGCCAATTCAAGTGTGCCGATTGACAAGGTGTCGCTGTAATTGAGTGTGGTATTCCCGCTTAAACTCAATGTGCTTGTACTGTCCGGAAATACTCCGTCTAAATTTTGTGTTCCTTCTACTTCCAGAATACCGGCAGAGAGAGACAGTGCATTACCGTTTGTTATGAAGGTTGTGTTCTTTGTCTTCAGCGTTGACGCGGAAATTGCCAACGCGTTTTGCAGAACCAGCGTTGTATCCGGAAGTGAAAGAGTTGAGCCCGAAGCAAGACTGCCTCCGGAGTTCAGTGTGATTGTGCCTCCGCTTGAATTGAGTTTTGCAAGATTGCTCATGGTCAAGGCACCGGAAAGCGTCAGGCTGCCTGCTTCAGTTTCGATAGAAACTCCATTTAGGTTAACTGAAGTAGTTGCGTCTGTTATATTCAGCTGAGTTGTAGCGGAACCCAGAGTGAGTACTTTGTCATTTAAATTAAGGCTGCCAAAGGAAACAGGACTGCTCGATGAAAGCGTAGCCGCATCCTCCAATTTAAGTATGGAATTATTGCTGCTGCTGAATGTGCCTGCGCTCAGGTCCAGATTCTGGGAAACACTCAAGGTACTGCCTGTAACATCAAGCGCACCATCGGCACCCAGAGTAAGTCCGCCCTCAAAGAACAGGATGCCGCCTGTGGAAGTGATAGATCCTGAATCCAGCTGCAGAGCATTTGAAAGTGTCAGATGAGAGTTTTTGGTCTCAATTATTGAACCTGCGGCAGTCATCGTCAGTGTGTTCGGCAGAGTCAAACCAGCGCTGCCTTCTGCAAGTGTAAGCTTGTTGCCGTTTAGCTCGAGCGTGCCAAATGTTACATTTCCGGCGCTCAGGATTTCTGTGTCAGCGCTTAGTTTGAAAATCGTATTTGCGCCGGTACTGAAATCATTTAAGTTTATGCTTCCGCCGCTTGCTTCAAGGGTTCCTGCGCTGAGGTCAAGAGTTCCTCCAAAGCCGCTCCAGGTCGTTCCGCTATTAACAACCAGCGTTCCTGCAAAACTCAATGCTGACCCGAGTTTCAGCTCTGAGTCCTTCACGTCCAATTCACCTGTTGCTCCAACAGTTCCTCCTGAGATCAGGTTCAGGATGCCGCCGCCCTGCACAAGCTCACCACTAAGGGTCAAAGCACCACTTACTGTTACGGGACCACTGCCAGATGAAAGTGTGCCGCCATCGTCAATAGTCAAGGTACTGTTCAATGACAGATTGCTCGTGCCGCTATTGAGAGATTCGCCAGTTCCAATGCTCATCGCACCATCTACAGACATATCCG
>JAESQU010000041.1 GCA_016764995.1 SAR324 cluster bacterium
ATACTCATTGAAAATCCACTCATGAACGTCCAACAATCCATCCATTCAAAGTGGCCAATTTTTATGAAATATGAAAAAATTGAAATACACTTTATTCTGAGAGATCAAACTCAGGAAGAACAGGTGAGAGCAAAATATCCACAAATCACAAACTTGGGCATCCAGACTTCGCGGAAAGAGATACGTGTTTTTGCTTCTGGAAAAATGAATGGTGATCTTTTGGGAATCAGATCCAGTTTTCGATTTTCTCAAAAAAATGATTATACAGATATCCACCTTCGGGAAATTCAAATAAATGAATGGGATTTATTTTGGTTGACTCGGATTTTCAAAAACCGCTTGATTCAACCGCTTAAAATTAACCGCCAACACTTGTTTGACTCCAACTTTGTGAGGATTGAAAGTCATTCAAGGGTCAATCATTTTTATTATAAGGGTTACCGTTAAATCTGGACCAGAACTATGCCGCTACTGGGCTGTTGCTTTCAAATACCCAATTGGAGGGTTACCCTTCGACTTGAATAACATCTCAAACTCAGTCAGAATGTTCTTAGCGTTGTATTCATTTTGATGTAAATCTTTGCTGTATTCAACAATCTTGTGGGTCTCAAGATTTTGTATAATATCTGTTACGGTTTCAAAGTATTCGAGATGATCCGTCTTAAATCGCAATTCGCCCCCGGAACAAAAGAATGGATGCATTTTGGTGAGAAAATCTGCACTGAGGATACGGTGTTTACGGCGGGATTTTTTGGACCAGGGGTCAGGAAAATTGATGTGCATGCAATCTATGCTGTTGTGCGGCAGATATTCATCAATAAATTCACCGTGCTCTCGCATTAAAAGTATGTTGCTGATAGTTTGCTGTTCAATTTTTTTTGCAGCTAGCACAAGTCGCTTATAACGCAATTCAAGGCCGATGAAAGCGTCCTTCGGATTCTCCTGAGCCCATTCGATAAGGTAACGTCCGGAGCCGCAGCCAATTTCCAGATGGACTCTTCCGGATGAAGCAGGGACATTCTCTTTTTTGCTGTCCCAGAGTTGTTGAAAATTTTCAAGCGTAGGATGAGGAATTAGAAGTTCCGGATAATCGTAAACACGAGCCATGTACGGATTGGTTTTTACCAGTTGCGCAAAAACTTCTGGATTTTCGTCACGGTGGTTTCGTGGGCGGAATCGCATGGAGACAGGAAATATTGGAGTTAGTTGAAAATAAAAAATTAGTGTTTGTAGAAGCTGCTCATTTTTCTTATGACGGCACGGTGACAATTAAGTTGAGTGATAAGCGAGAACTGAAATTGACTGCTGAAATATGGACCGGTTTGGGGCAACCAAAAGACCTAGCGCTTACTGACGAGCAGCAAGAGTTATTGGAGAAAGAGGCCTGCTGCACGACGATCCGGAACAAAATGCTGAGCTTTCTCGCCGCCCGTGAGCATTCTGCTTTTGAATTACGCAGAAAGCTGCAACAACGTTTTTACAAATCCGCGGCATTTGATGTTTCTGCCTTGGTGGAGCGTTGCTTGCTGGAAATGCAAGAGCGCGATTTTCAAAGTGATGAGCGTTTTACCAATCGTTTTGTGGAATCAAAACTCGCGAACAATCCACATGGCCCGTACAGGATTTTACAGGATCTTCAAAATCGCGGTATCTCCCGTGAAATGTCAGAGAAAATTCTGAATAAACTCGGCAATCAGGAGTTGTGGCTGAAAAAAGCGCTAAAGTGCCTGGAACGTTTGCATAAAAAAGGAAAAAAACAAACACCTGCGGTTTTAAACCAAAAACTTTACCAGCGTGGTTTCTCCTGGGAAACTATTGAACTGGCACTGGCAGAGTATCAAAACTTTATCAAACATTCTGAGTCCGGAGAATTAAATGCCGAACCGGAAACGTTCACTACTGAAAACCCATGACTCACAATTGTCGCAATGCATAGACAAGATTTGCAAACTAATTCCGACTCAACTGAAACAGAATCTTTCAATCAATCAAATTTAAATTCTGGAGAAATTATCAATTCCGAAATAGATCAGCGTTTCCCTGAAAGGCTGAGCAAAGAACACATCAATACTCTACCAATTCTATCGTTTGAAGGTAATATCCATTTAATCACGGAAAGTAAAAATGTAAGTGAAGCAATAAAAATTTTGCGGCAGGAGTCTGTTTTGGGTTTTGATACTGAAACACGACCGACCTTCAAGAAAGGCGATCAGTATTCAGTTTCACTTTTGCAGTTATCCACACGTGAAGAAGCATTTTTGTTCCGTTTAAACTATTTGGGGCTTCCGGAGGAATTAGCTTCTTTGCTGGTGGATCCGGATATTTTAAAAGTTGGAGTTGCCATTTTGGATGATATCAGGGCTCTCAAAAAATTACGCAAATTTGATGCGGAAGGTTTTGTCGAATTGTCGAACATCGGGAGTGACTTAGGGATTGCGACTTGTGGTTTAAGGAATCTCGCGGCTATTTTTTTAGGTGTCCGGATTACCAAAAAAGAACAATTAACGAATTGGGAGCGTCCGGATCTTAACTCAAGTCAATGTCTTTATGCGGCTACCGATGCTTGGATTTGCTTGAAGATGCTCAGTTTTCTGGAAAGTGAAAAAGTTCTTCCACAAAAAATAATTTGGAAAATGCCGGAACCTCAACCTCCAAAGTCAACACGTAGGTTCAAAAAAAAGAAACGGGAGCAGGAAAATTGATGTTGCCCCAAAAACAATGGTATGACTCATCTACAGCTGATCCCGAGCAAGTAAAACAATTGTGCCGGGAGTGGAATACGAATCCGTATGTGGCAGAAATTCTTTTGCGCAGAGGACACAAAACGCGTGAAGAAATTAAATCTTTTTTATTCCCCAGCCTCAATAATCTCCGTGATCCTTATGAACTTCGCCAGATGCGGGAAGCAGTGGATCTATTGCAGGATACGATTGCTAAAAATCTGCGCATTGTAATTTTAGGCGATTATGACGTAGACGGAATCACGGCAACTGCCTTGATTCTGGAGTTTTTGCATAAATGTGGGAAGCTGGATTTAGACTTTTTTATTCCGAACCGTATAAAACACGGTTACGGTTTGACGGAATTGAGTACAGATATTTTACTGGAAATGCGTCCGGAATTGGTCATTACAGTG
>JAESQU010000042.1 GCA_016764995.1 SAR324 cluster bacterium
CCAGACTTGATTGCCCCTTAAAAGTTCTGCAAAATTTCCAACACCTTTCTTTTCAATTTGCGTTTTAATTTGTTGTTCTATTATCTCACCGTAAGTTGAATTCTCCACTTGACGTAAAACACCCATCGGTACAGGAAATTCCGGAAAGTCGAATCCACTCAACAAATTTGCCAGAGTACTGTCCTCACAATATTGGTCGTGTCTCAATAATTCTTTTTCGTTATAGTCCTTGTCCAAGTCCACTATTATGGGTTTCAATCCTCTCATACGAATTCCCTTGTTTTTATCTTTTCCGAATACAAGCACTTCTCCATGTTTCAGACGCAAAATTCGATCTTCCCGTGCAGAACGGTCGTTGATCGCTGAAAAAGTGCCATCGTTGAAAATGTTACAATTCTGATAAATTTCCACAAAAGAAGTTCCCTTATGATTAGCCGCAGCTTTAATAGTTTCCCGCATTCCTTTTGCGTCCACGTCAAAGGTGCGTGCAATGAAAGTTGCGCCTGCGGAAAGCGCGAAAAGCATCGGATTTAGCGGCATATCCGGTGAGCCGAAGGGTGTACTTTTAGTAACTTTACCCTGCTCAGAAGTCGGTGAATATTGGCCTTTCGTCAGGCCGTAAATTCGATTATTGAACAACAACACATTCACGTCCAGGTTGCGCCGAAGCATGTGCAGCAGTTGATTCCCACCGATACTCAGTCCGTCTCCGTCTCCAGTGACAATCCAGACCGAAAGCTCCGGATTAGCCACCTTAAGTCCGGTCGCGAATGCTGGAGCACGCCCATGAATGGTATGCATTCCATAGGTGTTCATATAATATGGAAAGCGGCTGGAACAGCCAATTCCGGAAACAAAAACAATGTTTTCTCTGGGAATATTCAATTCCGGCATTAGCTTTTGGACATTGGCCAAAATCGAATAATCACCACAGCCCGGACACCAGCGCACAGTTTGTTTAGAAACAAAATCTGCCTTGGTGAGCGGAACTGAACTAATTGGTTTGACTGGAATATTCATAGTAATTTCTAAAGAAGAATAAAATTAATAAGCAAGTTACGATTCCCTTAACAAGCTGGGTTTCAACTATTACCAAGTATTTCCAAAACTCGATTCCGGATTTCGGAAATTAAAAAATGCCGACCCTGCAGCTTCGAAAAAGAAATTGCGTCAACCAAATATTCTGCTCTGAGCAAACGTGACAACTGCCCTAAATTCATTTCCGGCACCAGAACCTTTTCAAACTTCCGCAGAATCGCGCCTAAATTTTCCTGAAATGGAAACAGATGACGCAGGTGCAACATGGAAACCGAATACCCTTCTGCTTGTAGTTCTTCAATCGCAGAAAACGCCGGACCAAAAACACTGCCCCAGGTTACGACCAATAATTCGTTTTTTTCTGATCCGATAATTTTCAATGGCGGTAAATCTCTGACAATGCGCCGGATTTTTTCATCACGCAGCAAAACCATTTTTTCATGGTTTTCCGGCTCATAATTTATTTCTCCGGTTTCACTATCTTTTTCCAAACCACCGATACGGTGCTCCAGACCTGGTGTACCCGGAATAGCCCAGTTACGTGCGAGGGTTTGCTGATTTCGATGATATGGAGAAAAGTTTTCCGGATCGGTGTGAAAGCTTGGCGTGAGATCCGGTAACTGTTGAACATCCGGAATTTTCCACGGTTCTGACGCATTGGCCAATCCGCCGTCACTGAGCACAATCACAGGAGTCATATATTTCAGGGCAATACGAAAGGCTTCAAGCACCATGAAAAAACAATCTCCGGGAGTGGCTGGAGCAAGCACCGGAACCGGCGCTTCACCGTGACGCCCGTACATTGCTGCCAGTAAATCTGTTTGTTCTGCTTTAGTCGGCAAACCGGTTGAGGGACCGCCACGCTGGACATTCAGCACCACCACGGGTAGTTCCGTCATTACTGCATAACCCAGGGCCTCACTTTTCAAATCAAAACCCGGGCCGCTCGTTCCGGTTACTGCTAAAACACCGCCAAATGCCGAACCGATACTGGAAGACATTGCCGCGATTTCGTCTTCAGCCTGAATTGTTTTGACACCAAAATTTTTGTACTGTGCTAATTCGTGAAGAATATCCGAAGCAGGCGTAATCGGATAACTCGAATAAACCAGGGAAAGACCGGAACGGTGGGATGCTGCCACGCAACCAAGTGCAAGCGCCTGATTTCCGGTGATTTGACGATAATCTCCGGAAGGCAAAACCGCGGGTGGAACAAAATAACGCGCCTGAAACAACTCAATTGTAATCGCATAGTTGTATCCCGCCTGTAGAGCAAGTGAGTTGGCTTTTGCGACATCAGGTTTTTTTTTGAACTTCGCTTTGATCCAATCCTGAGTCTGTTCTAATGACCTTACAAACAGCCAATTGACTACACCTAGCGCAAAGAAATTTTTGCTGCGTGAACCGTCGCGATGGGAAAGACCGGTTTCCTCAACAGCTTTCAGAGTGAGCTTTGTTATCGGAATTTGTACTACACGGAAATCATTCAACTCGCCGCTCTCCAGAGGATTTTCTGAATACTCAGCTTTTCGTAAATCATTTTCAGCAAAACTGTCAGAGTTAACAATCAGGATTCCTCCTTTTTCCAAATCCTGCGAATTCGTTTTGAGCGCCGCGGGATTCATGGCTACTAAAAACACTCAGTTTATCAGCAGTGGTATAAATTTCATTGCTTGAAAAACTCAGGTCAAAACTGGACACTCCGGCTAATGTGCCGGCAGGAGCTCTTATTTCCGCAGGATAATCAGGAAAGGTGATGACGTCGTTTCCTGCAATGACTGAGGTTGTAGTAAATCTGGTTCCGGTTAGCTGCATGCCGTCACCGGAATCTCCGGCAAATCGAATGGTGGCTTTTTCCAGTTCTGTTTCGGGGAAGGTTGTTTGAGTGGGTACTGAATTTTTAAGAAGGGGCGCCTGCACAGAAGACATTTGTTGTCCTGAAATTTATGGTGATGAAAGTGGTGAAAAATTTTAAAAAGGAAGTGTTAAATTGTAACAGTAAAAATCATGGAATGCAAACAGGAAGCGGAAGAGTTGTTAAAAAAAATAATGTAATGCGACATTTAAGATTATCAAGCTGAATGCAGTTATCAAGCCTATTTCAAGCACTACAAATTGTATCTTGTACGTGCATGGGAAAGCTTACTATAATAGCGAATCTAGTACGATTAAAAGTTCCCAAAACCTCACTTTACAGAATAACCATAACTTCATCCTCTACATTTGTTCAACTTTCCTCCGAATATTCCTTTTCTTTCAAGCGGTTCACTGAATAATATCTAACTTTTAAATACATTAATTTTATCCGAAAATCATGTCACGACTACCTTCTAGAAACGATTACATAGTGCTGTTTGCCCTGGGTGCATTGTGGGGTTCTTCCTTTGGTGCAATCAAAATTGCACTGGATGGAGTTACTCCGCTGACTGTAATGAGTTCAAGAATATTACTCGCCGGTGCAGCCTTACTTTTACTGACATTAGTACGTAAAACGAAATTACCACGCGGTAAGCAGAATTGGATTAAAATATTCTGGATGACAATTTTTGGAACATTGATTCCTTTCTATTTGATTCCCTGGGGTTAACTTCAGATAGACAGCAGTTTGGCTGCAATTCTGTTGGCAGTCAACCCGTTATTCGCGCTTATTCTTGGTCATTTTTTTAGTGAGGATGAACGCTTTAGTATGCGTCAGTTACTGGCAATGTTCATCGGTTTTGTCGGAGTACTACTGATTTTTGGCGAGAATGCTATTTCTTCTCCCAATGGAAATATCTTGGCACAATTAGCAGTAATCATCGCCGGACTTGGATATGTCATTTCCGGAGTTTTTGCTACACGAATTAAGGGTATTTCAGCAGATTCAGTCAGTGCGTCAATTTTTATTTGCGCCTCCATATTCGTCCTTCCACTTTGGTTGATCATGGAACAACCATGGAACTTCCACCTTGAAACAGCAACTCTTTTGGCTTTGACTCACCTAGGTATCGTTTCTACGGGGATAGCATTTCTGATGCGCTATTATATCATACTCAGAGCCGGCGCAGTTTTTTTGTCATACGTAGCGTTTATTATTCCCATGTTCGGAATTTTGTTTGGAGTAATGTTTTTAGGAGAAACACTTTCCTTAAACACTTTAGGCGCAGTAGCGTTGATTCTTGCCGGCGTATATTTAGGACGCAAAAAATAAACTGGATTTTCGCCAAACAATTGAATAAGCTTTCAACATCTTTTTAACTGGTATTTTTATGCATGATTCACTGATTTCTCCCCAAATCGTAAACGAACATCTTGAAGACTCAAATTGGCGTTTTTTCGATTGCCGTTATGTGCTGACTGAACCGGATAAAAAACAAGCAGAATTCGCGGTTTCTCATCTTCCAGGTGCATTGTATGCCCACATGAATCGCGATCTCGCCGCTCCTCCAATTCCGGGAAAAACAGGAAGACATCCATTACCGGAAAAGCAGGAGTTAATAAAATTATTTTCAACATGGGGGATTGACCACGCTGTGCAAGTTGTAATTTATGATGATACAGGAGGTGCTTATGCGGTTCGGCTCTGGTGGATGTTACGTTGGCTCGGACATGATGCGGTTGCCGTGATGGACGGCGGTTGGCCGCGTTGGGTTAAGGAAGGGAGACCCGTAAGCGCAGATTTGATTATCCCGAAAGCCGTGGAATTCAAAGCGAATCAGCGTGAACATTGGTTAGTCACGGCCGAAGATGTCCGGAACTATTTTGACAATCCGGAAGTACGCGTACTTGACGCACGCAGCAGAGATAGATACCGCGGAGAAAACGAAACTCTTGACCCTGTTGCCGGTCATATTCCAGGCGCAGTCTCAGCTCCCTTTGTTGAAAATCTTGATCCAGATGGCAACTTGAAATCAAAATCCGAACTCCGTAAAATGTATTTGGAATTACTTGATGGTTCTCCGGCGGAAAAAGCCATTTCATATTGCGGTTCTGGAATCACTGCTTGCCATAACATACTCGCCATGTACTACGCAGGACTTGGAAATTCACGTCTATATTCCGGTTCATGGAGTGATTGGATCACCAATCCTGAAAGACTTGTTGCCTGAAAAGTGTTTTTTTGCAGGTCGGATCATTACTTTTTCAGCATGGCACAATGAATCATCTCCATAAAAAAACATCATAAAAAATCTAAAATTCCTGCAATTTTTAACCAATAAGATGCCAAAGGAATAGAATTTGGATTGATATTTTAGCAAGATCTGATAATTACAAAAATTGTCTGCGCGTAAATTATTCCTGAAACTACTCATGAAATTCCGGAAAACAAATTTTATTATCTGTAAAACCATCCTGGTTTTAGCTGTTTTTATTGCTTATGCTTCAACTGTATCGGCACAAAATTCGGCAGAATCCATCTCAACTGTTGTGATTGACAGTGCCCCCAAGAAGCTATATTCAGAGCTATATTCAGATGAAACAGGCAATCAGTTCATGGTGGAAATCTATGAAGAACCACAAGAGGGCCAAAACTTAATCCATTTTCGATCTTTTAAAAATGGACAAATTATCGGCCGAAAATCACAAGCACTGGCTGATGCACATAATTTTACTTTTTTCATCGATGAAACAGAAGAACGCATCATGCGCCAAGATACCGAACAGATGCTCTACAACGTCCTGAAGAAACTGATGGAGGAATCTGACCAGAAATTAAAATCAAATCTGGAAGATATGTTTGATCAGGAAAAATTGGCAAAAAGCCTTTCTGAAAAAATCAAAACACCGGACGAGCAAATTGCTACAATGGCCGATCAAATCTCAAAGAAAATCACTTTTGACGGTGGAGCAATTTCTGACATGGCAGAACGTATTTCCAAGCAAATAAAAACTCCGGAAGAACAAATCGCTGCAATGGCTTCACGTATTTCGAAGGAGATACAAACTCCCGATGATCAAATTGCCGCAATGGCTTCACGTATTTCTAAGGAGATACAAACTCCCGATGATCAAATTGCCGCAATGGCTTCACGTATTTCGAAGGAGATACAAACTCCGGATGATCAAATTGCGGCAATGGCTTCACGTATTTCGAGGGAGATACAAACTCCCGATGATCAAATTGCCGCAATGGCTTCAAGAATTTCGAGGGAAATACAAACTCCGGATGATCAAATTGCTGCAATGGCGTCACGTATTTCGAGGGAGATACAAACCCCGGATGAGCAAATTGCGGACATGGCTTCACGGATTTCGAGGGAGATACAAACTCCGGATGAGCAAATTGCTACAATGGCAGATCAAATATCAAAGAAAATCACCTTTGATGGTGGAGCAATTTCTGACATGGCGGAACGGATTTCCAAGCAAATAAAAACGCCGGAAGAACAGATTTCAACAATGGCGGCACAAATCTCTAAACAAATAAAAACACCTGAAGCACGAATCAATGAAGAGTCATTGGCTTTAACGCTGGCTATAAGACTAACACAAAAAGAAAACCTTGTTGCTACAAAAATTCCACCATATGCAGATTTGTTGAACCAAGTTTCTGCCACCAACGAACAGCAGGATTATGAAAAGGCTATAGACCTCCTGGACGAGGATATTGCCAACCGAACTCCGGAAGAACAACGAAAAGCACTGAAAATATCCGGACTGATGTCGGTACTCGTTGCGTCTAAAAAATTAAAACGCGCAATCTCAACCATTGATGATTACGACTTGCCTGACGATCCTGGTTTGCGTCAAATATCAGCGGCACTGTCAGAATGGCTGAGTAAGAACTTGGTTTTGGAATAGAGTTAGGCAAAAGACTTTTTTATATTTAGGAAAGAAATATTTATATATTCCTTCTTTTTCTTGTTAAGTCCTGCAAATCCGTGTACGATCCCCATTGGTACTTCTTCAAGACTTTAAAGTTAATAAACCCTTTCTGAAAAATAGCAATGAGTGATTCCTCATTTAATTTGGAACAATACGAAATTCACCCTCGAAATATCATTCGCAATGCCACACCTCCTAAATTGTATGAAGAGGCACTGGCTCATGAACCGGACGCTTCCATTTCTTCTGTGGGAGCACTGATTGTTTCTTCTTATGAAAAAACCGGACGCAGCCCAAAGGACAAACGCATCGTCGAATATCCCAGCATCAACAAAGACGTTTGGTGGGGAAATATAAACATTGGCATGGATGAAGATACATTCATGATTTCAAGGGGACGTGCAATCGACTATTTGAATACACAAAAAAGAATTTACGTTGTTGACGGTTACGCAGGTTGGGATCCAAAATACCGGATCAAAGTCCGGATTGTTGCCACTCGTCCGTACCATGCTCTGTTCATGCACAATATGTTAATTCGACCAAGCGCAGATGAACTAGCGGACTTTGGAGATCCGGACTACGTGATTTTTAATGCCGGAGAATTTCCCGCAAATCCACTTACTAAACACATGACTTCACGTACCAGTGTCGAGTTGAGTTTTGAGCGCAAAGAGTTTGTGATTCTCGGTACAGAGTATGCCGGAGAAATGAAAAAAGGTGTTTTCACAATTATGAATTACATCATGCCAAAACAGGGAATTCTTTCCATGCACAGTTCTGCCAATGAAGGTAAAGAGGGCGATGTAGCTGTTTTTTTCGGCTTGTCCGGAACCGGAAAAACCACGCTTTCCGCAGATCCAAAGCGGGAGTTAATCGGCGATGATGAACATTGTTGGACTGACGACGGAGTTTTTAACATTGAGGGCGGCTGTTATGCCAAATGTATCAACCTCTCAGAAGAAAAAGAGCCGGACATCTACCGCGCAATCCGTTTTGGAACAGTGCTGGAAAATGTAGATTATGACAAGGATACGCGCGTTGTTGATTACGACGGAACCACCCACACAGAAAACACACGTGCTTCTTATCCCATAGAATATATTTTGAACGCAAAAATTCCCTGCATGGGAGGGCACCCCCAGAATATCATTTTCCTGACTTGCGATGCCTTTGGTGTCTTGCCTCCTGTCAGCAAACTTACACCCGCACAGACCATGTATCATTTCATCAGCGGTTATACGGCAAAAGTCGCGGGTACGGAAATGGGAGTAACTGAACCGGAAGCGACCTTTTCAGCGTGTTTCGGTGCCGCCTTCATGGTTTGGCATCCGAGCAAATATGCGGAATTGTTAGCAAAACGTATTGAACAAAACGGAACTTCGGTTTGGCTGGTGAACACCGGTTGGAGTGGTGGCGGTTATGGAGAAGGTGAGCGGATGTCACTCAAATACACCCGTTCAATCATTGATTCTATTCTGGATGGAACCATGAAAAATGCGCCAATTGAACATGATGATTTGTTTGGTTTTGATGTTCCAACTGAATGTCCGGAAGTTCCAAGCGAAATTATGAAACCACGCAATACATGGTCTGATGGAAACGCTTATGACAAAGCTGCCTTAAAGCTGGCAAACATGTTTCAGGATAACTTCAAACAATTCGAAGAAGGATCCAGCGAGGAAATAATTCAAGCGGGGCCTAAACTTTCTTAACTATTCAAACTTTTTTTCCTGCCGAAAACGTGCTTGTCACGACGTTCCGCTTTCTGCAATGATGATTTTTAATTTGTCAATTCCTCAGCAGATTAGTGTGCTGAAATAATTTAATATTGTACTTCATTACATAACCGAAAACTAAACAAAAATGATTGAAAAACTGCGTCAAGCAATGATCAAACAAGGATTAGATATGTTGATTGTTGTCTCCGGCGATGAGCACCTCAACGAATACCTGCCTGTGCAGAATTGGCGTTTGCGGGCTTCAACTAAATCCGGAAGCTCTGCGGGTTTTTCCGGATCAGCCGGAACAGCGATTATTTGTGTTGAGGGACGTTCTCAGCTTTTTGTAGATTCTCGTTATCATTTACAGGCGGAGCAAAGCTGTGCCGAAAATTTTGATATTATGAAGCTCGGAAATGAAGGTGTTCCGGAACCGCAAAAATGGATTTCCGCACAGACTGAAAAGACTTTAAAAGTTGGCGCAGATCCATTTGTGATGAGTCCAAAAGAATGGCGACGCTACGAAAATGCAATTGGCAAATTTGGTCATACTCTGTTGCCGACTACTCCTAATTTAGTGGACACAGTTTGGGATAATAGACCAAATCCTCCTCAAAAAGAAATCTATCCCCTCGCTTTAAAATACACTGGAAAGGAAAGTGCCGACAAGTTGCAGGATATCCGGAAGGAAATGAATGAATCCGGAATACAGGATGATTCAAAGCTGGATGTATTGCTGTTAACAATGCTTGACGAAATTGCCTGGCTCACAAATTTACGCGGCAGCGATATTGAATACAACCCCGTTTTTGAAGCTTATGCAGCAATTTTTCAGGACCGTGCACTTTGCTTTTGTCATCATCCGGACGCAAATTTAAGTGAACATTGTCCAGAATGGGAGTTCCGGCCTTATGCTGAATACCTCGGCTTTTTAGCAGAACTTGCAAAAGAGGAAGCTGTCAAAGTTTGGTTGGATCCTTCCACGATTACAATGGGCACACGAATGGCTTTTGCCGATGCTCAGGTTTTTGAAAAATGTAGTCCCATCGTTTTAGCAAAGGCACTTAAAAATTCAACTGAAATATCCGCCACAAAAAACGCACATAAACAGGCTGGTGTTGGAGTTATAAAAAGTTTTCGGCGTTTACAAAACGCATTTGAAAGAGGACAGCCGGTAACGGAAAAAGAATTTTCAAACTGGCTTCATGAAGCATACTCGCAAGCTGAGGATTTTTCTGACCTTAGTTTTGGTACAATCGCAGGTTCCGGGCCGAATGGAGCAATTGTACATTACGGAAATCCAGATTCAAAAAACCCGATGCGGCCCGGAGAACTGCTCCTTGTAGATTCTGGAATTCAGTGTTCCGGCGGAACCACCGATGCCACGCGAACTGTCATTCTTGGAACACCGGATGAAAAGCAAAAACGGATTTACACTTTGGTCCTGCAGGCCCATATTCGACTGGCAAGACAGGTTTTTCCTGAAGGTACAACCGGCTCATCTCTGGATGCAATTACCCGTTCCGGACTCTGGAATGCAGGTTTGGATTATGGTCACGGAACAGGGCATGGAGTCGGTGCGTTTCTGAATGTGCATGAAGGTCCGCAGCGCATCTCACCTGTTTCTCATGATGTGGCTCTGCAAGCAGGAATGGTGATTTCCGATGAACCGGGATATTACGAAACAAACTGGGGAGGAATTCGTTTGGAAAATCTTTGTTTTGTCAAAAATGCTGAGGGATTACAGGAACATCCTGGCGGAAAGGGTTGGCTTTGTTTTGAAACTTTGACTCTGTTTCCTTATGAACGCAGATTGATTGACAGAAATTTGCTTTCAGTAGAAGAACTAAAATGGCTCGGTGAATATCATCTCCAAGTTTTAAAGGAAATTTCGCCAATGCTGGATAATCCGGAAGATGTACAATGGCTGGCTTGGGCTTGCGGGTTGGCTTAAATGAGAATTCGGACGCCAGCGAAAATAAATCCTTTGCTCTATATTTTAGCAAAACGCGAAGACGGGTTTCATGAATTGTATATGCACATGGTTCCGGTCAGTTTATTTGACACATTGAGCTTTAGCAAAAATAATGAAAAAAGGCTCAATTTCCGGATGAATGGAGCAAGCTTTTCTGAATCTCCGGAAGAAAATTTGGTGATCCGTGCGCTAAGGTCTTTTGAGCAAGCTTGCGGAATTACAGCAGCACTGGATGTTTTTCTTGAAAAACGAATTCCTTCCGGAGCCGGACTTGGCGGTGGCAGCGGAAATGCGGCTGGAACTCTTCGGGCGTTAAATCATATTTTTCGTGATTCATCCTCAAAAGAAGGGCTTTTGCCTCCGGAAACACTTTATGAACTTGCACTGGAACTGGGATCAGACGTTCCTTTTTTTCTTGATCCTCTTCCATGTGAAATACGTGGATGTGGTGAAAAGTTAAATCCATTAGCAGAATATCCAAAATTATATGTTCTTATCATTAAACCGCCTCTCTCAATTTCTACTCCGGAAGCATACAAAAATTGCCGGCCTAAAGCATACACGACTTTTCCTGAAATAAAGTCATTTGATGATGTAAAAAATAGCCTGAATAATCAGTTTGAAATTTCATTACTCGAACAATATCCTGTCTTGTCTGAACTGAAATCTTTATTGCTCAAAAATGGTGCATTTGGTGCATTAGTCTCAGGGAGCGGCTCTGCCGTTTTTGGTATATTTAATAAAAAAGAACTGCAAAATCATGCATTTAAAAACTTGTCATGTCTTCAAATTGGCAAAATATTTTCCTGCGAAACTTTGGCTGCTCATCACTATTATTGATTAAGCAGTGTGGAAAACCAAAATTATTTAAGTACCAATGTCTTTTCCTCCTTTTTGCAGTCATTCTTGTTGGGTGCAGTCCGAAACCCTCAAGTTTGCGGAGCGGAAGAGATTACAACAATTCCAAAGTCTGGAAACAGTCCAATTCTCGTATAAATAAATACGTAAACGTTTACAAGAATAACAAACATATCAAAACCTGTTTGGATCGTGCGACTTCCAGCCGTTATCTTTATTATATCCATCGGGTTTTTTATAAATATAAGCTGCCTCCGGAACTTGCGCATTTGCCAATTTTGGAATCATGTTTTGACACAAAAGCAGATTCCGGACATGCGCGAGGGATGTGGCAATTCACAAAAGCAACCGCCAAAGATTATGGTTTGAAGGTCAGTTGGCTATCAGATGATAGGCTTAACTGGCGCAAAGCGACACATTCAGCAGCACGTTATTTAAAAAAACTTGGGGAAAAGTTTGACAACAACTGGGAGTTAGCACTTGCAGGTTACAACGGCGGGCCGAATTATATGGCACGTCAAATAAAAACTCAAGGTACACGAAATTTTTGGAAATTAAAGCTACGTAAAGAAACACACGAATACGTACCAAAATTTTTGGCAATGCTCAGTGTTGCACGCAGCAGATTTCCGGAACTTTATTATCAGGGTGCACCTCGTGCGTGGGCCAGATCAGGATAAAATGAGTTAGTAATGACAATCTCATATTTCACCAAATACTATTTAACAATCAAAGTATACAAAAGGAGTTTTTATGGCAGATGAAGAAGTTGCCGGTGCCGGTACTACTGAAGACGGAGGCGGAGGCGGCGGAAAAAAGAAGCTAATTATTATTGTCGCGGTAGTGCTTTTGTTGGTAATTGGCATCGTCGTGTTTTTACTGATGTCTGGTGAAGAAGAAGAGCAATTACCGGAAGAAGAACAGCAGGTGACAGACGTGGCTGAGCCTCTGGCAGAACCGATATTTCTACCACTGGAAAGCTTTGTGGTAAATCTCAAAGACGGACGACGTTTCTTAAAAACAACGATTCAACTGATGCTCAGTGAACCAGGAGCATCTGCGTATTTGTCAATCCGCCTGGTTGAAGTCAAAGACATTGTGTTGGCGGAATTGCAGGAATTGTCAGTTGAGGATGTTAAACAGTCAGATGCCAGAGAAGCTTTGAAACAACGTTTAATCAGCGCAATCAGTCAAATTTTTCCCAGTAAGCCGGAATGGGAAGACCCTGAACCGATCAGAAAAGTTTTGTTTGAGGAATTTGTAATCCAGTGATCCCAGCTAATTTTAATCAGGGAACATGGAACTGGAATGTCAGAAGACACTTTGGTATTGAAGCATTAAGGTCTGTCTGCGGAGTCGCGGTTTGATGGCAGACAAGAAATTGAGATGGACAAAAGTTCACAGAATAATTCCATAAATCGAAAAACAAACTGGCTTTGCGGCAATTTTGGAAATAAAGCAATCTGTTTGTTGTTAATGCTTACAGGGTTATTTTTCTTTGCTTCAGCTTTGCACGCAGAAAAACATGCTGTTGAGGAAACAAAAGTCATACGGGAAGGACCTCCTCCACTGGAAAACCCACAATATTTGGATCTTGGTACTTTCGTAGTAAATATGCCTGGAGACAAATATTTTCTTAAAAGCAGTATCCAGCTGGGATTTGAAAATGCCGCTGCAAAAGATTGGCTCCTGGCTCGATTGCCAATTGCTAAAGATCTGGTAATTACACATCTTAATTCGATTACGGTTGAACAATTTGATGACACAAAAAATCGAGCTGTTATAAAAAATGATTTACAAATTCGCTTGAATTCACTTTTTCCCAACAAGGCTCCCTGGGAAGATATGGTGCCAATTCGAAGAATACTTTTTCTGGAATTTTACCGGCAGTAGTTTAAAATAAGCTTCGTAGACAAGTGAAAAATTTTAAAAGCAGATTATGACCGTATGATCTTGTATTTTTTGTTGTAGAGTTTCCTTTAAACTTGTACTCTGAAATATGAAATTTTAAACTTTAACTTAAAACATTGATTGATGGCAGAAGAAGAAGAATCTTTTGAGAATCTGGATGACTTGGATTGGTCAGACGTTGAGAGCGAACTAAAAGCAAACAGGGATCAAATTCTCTCCGAAGTTAAGGGCGAAGGCGGCGGCGATCAGAAAGAGGTTAAAGAAGGCGATGGTTCCGGAGAAGGTGATAATGAAGATGCAAAGGCTTCTGTTTCATCCGGAGATATCGACATCAATTTTCTGTTTGATGTTCAACTCTCGATTATAGTAGAAGTAGGACGTGTCCAGATGCTGATCAGCGACCTGCTGGAACTGGGTGAGGAATCTATAATCGAACTTGACAGTATGGTTGGGCAACCTTTGGATATACGTGCCAATGATTTGCTGGTTGCACGCGGTGAGGTAATTGTTGTCAATGAAAAATTTGCGGTACACATAACGGATATCATTAGTCCGGATAATCGTTTTGCAGCACTCTGAGGAAAAAAACATGAGTTTCGTGAGACCAGCTTGGCTCAAAGTAGGAATTTCGCTGGTATTATGGGCAAGTTGGATTATACTTGCAACCGCATCAGAAGTACGTACGCTGAAAAATATTGAGGTAGTTTCCCTTGAAAATTTAGAGCAGATTCGTTTGGAATTTGATGGAGAATTTCTCGGAGAGCCTTTAATAAATTTTGAGTCCGGCTCAATGAGTATGCGTCTGGATTCAGTCCAGATAGATTCCGCATTACCTTTGCTGACTGTTTCAACAGGTGATTCTTTCATAAAGGCAGTCCGCGCGGTTCAAGTTCCCAACACAGATAATGTGCATTTAGATATTCTGCTCCGATCTTCCCGTGTGTTATTGGGACATCCGGAAATAAAGCATTCAGGAAACAATTTACTCCTTAGATTACCCGGAAAAACATCTGCAATTCCGGCACTTTCAAACACAGAAGTCCTGTCACAAGAAATTGGGAAACGTGTCAAAACGGATTCGTCTTTTCCATCAACTTTTTCCAGGGTTTCAGCAGCTGAATCTTCTTCCGAGCAAATAGCTGACATTTTACCAATGCCTCCACAGGATTGGGCTGAGACTATACTGACTCTGGTTTTGTCACTGCTGTTCATTTTGCTGCTCATTTATTTATTGGCGTTTATCTATAACCGTTTTTTCAGCGGACGATTTTCCTCAATGAAGGGAAATATCAGCATCCGTCAAGTATCAAGCTACCATGTTGGGCCAAAACAGAAGATTATAGTTTTTAATTTGAACGGCAGACTGTTTGCGTGCGGAGTTACACCAACTTCTATAAATTTGATTGCTGAACTACATGATGAAAATGATCAGGAGTTTCTGAACGAGATCAAGACAGACGATGAATCCAATGAAATAAACATGGATCAAATGCAGGCAAATTTTTTAAAAACTCTGGATCCGGAAATTAAAAAAACAGAATCAGCGGCGACTTCGCATAAAGAAAACGTTGATGAATTTGCAACTGCAATAGAATTTGAAGGAGAGGAAAAAGGAGTTTTTATAAATTCTGATACTGCAAAGGAACTCCAACCATCCGTTTCAAACAACAAAAATAATGGATCCACAACTCCAATCAGAACACCTATTTCAAGCAAACAGGCAAAAACTGAAAAGATGAGTCATGGCAATCAAATAATGCAGGATTTTGCAACTAAGCTTACAGAGCGTCTAAATTTCTTAAAGCCCATCAAATAGGCACATGCCGCATTTTAAAAATAGAGTTTCAGTTAAAAAAGAGAACGGAGAAATAATGTCCGCGCACAATTTGAGATATGTTCTCAATTGTGATACCTCGAAATTCTTGATGCGCGTTTTGTTTTTGCTGGCAATTTTATTTGTAGGGTTGCCGCTTTACGCACAATCTCCAATTCCTGGAATCAACATTTCAATTGATTCCGCTACCTCACCGCAACAGGTTGCCACTACTTTACAGATAGTATTTTTACTGACTGTCCTGACAATGGCTCCAGCCATTTTGATCATGACTACTTCTTTCACACGATTCGTGATTGTGTTGTCATTTTTACGTCAAGCCATTGGTACGCCACAGGCACCTTCAAATCAAATTGTAATTGGACTGGCACTCTTTCTTTCGCTGTTTGTGATGATGCCGGTTTGGGAAGAAGTAAATCAGGTTGCACTTGAACCATATCTGGAAGAGACAATTTCCCAACAAGAATTTATGGACCGTGCTACTCTACCAATTAAACGATTTATGGGTAAATTCACCCGAGAAAAAGATTTGGCTTTGTTTGTTCGTATTGCCAAACTGGAACGTCCAAAAAATATTGAAGATATTCCAATCTGGGTCATGATACCTGCTTTTGTAATTAGTGAATTAAAAGTCGCATTTCAAATAGGCTTTTTGTTATATGTTCCATTTCTTGTGATTGACATGGTTGTCGCCTCAATCCTGATGGCAATGGGTATGATGATGATGCCGCCGGTGATGATTTCATTGCCTTTCAAACTTATGCTGTTTGTTCTTGTTGATGGATGGCACTTGATCCTTGGTTCAATGGTCCAAAGTTTTATGGATATTTAGCCCACCTTAAACCATTTTTAGAGAGTTATATGACTGAAGCACTCGTTGTCTCCATCATGATCGAAGCCATGCGCATGGCCACTCTGCTTGCAGCACCAATGTTGATAGGCGCTTTGGTGGTTGGATTACTTGTGTCCATCTTCCAGGCGGTAACACAGATTCAAGAACAAACATTGGCTATCATCCCCAAAATGGGTGCAATGATGGTTGTTATGGCAATCCTTTTTCCCTGGTTTCTATCTCAGGCCACAACTTATATGTCCGGAATTTTTACCAACTTTCCGCGTTACATTGGCGGATAATAGTCAGTGTTGGGACTCCCCCTCTTTTTTTCAAGTTGAATTAACTAAAATTCAAACAAGTAATTTCTGGCTAGACCATCTGGCTGTGATATTGGATAATGGTTAGTGTACTTTTAGACGACACTAAAAAATGTTCCAATTAAATTAACACGATTCAAGCGAATCAATAATTCCGCAAATTATACTTTTTAAAAAGTGATATGAGTAAATCTTCTGATCCTGAATTAGAAACCGATACTGATCATCAAGAGGAAATTATAGAAATAGAGGGAAACATTATAGAGGCACTTCCTGAAGAAAAATCGCTGGTCATCAGCGAAGATGTTTTTCCGGATACCTTACTCATCGTCCCCCTTTACGATCGACCACTTTTTCCAAAAATGATCCTGCCTGTAATCATTGCTGATGAAAAACTGGAAAAAGTTCTAGAGGATGAATTAAAAGCTCCTCTGCGTTATGTTGGGCTGGTTTTCAGCCAGGAAGCTGAAGGCCCCAAACAAAACGGTGATGATGAACACATTCAGGACAATTTGGCCAAAATTGGTGCAGTAGGAAGAATTGTACAGGCATCAAAACATGGCAATGACCCAATGCATATTATTGTGCAAGTTATTGAACGCTTTGAGATTCTGGAAATAATTGCGGAAGATCCTGTGTACAGGGCAAAAGTTGCATATTTGCAGGATACCGGAGGACAAAAAACTGAATATGAATTAAAAGCATTTTCCGTTTCGATTATCAACTTTATAAAAGAGCTCGTTCAGCTCAATCCCTTGTTTAAAGAAGAGCTGGGTCTTTTGATGGGACGGATTAACCTCAAAGATCCGGCAACACTTGCTGACTTTGCCGCATCAATGACAACTGCTTCCGGAAAAGAATTGCAGGAAATTTTGGAAACAATGAGTATCAAGGAGCGTATTGAAAAAGCGTTAAATTTACTTCGGCATGAACTGGAAGTGGCAAAACTTCAGGTTAAAATTTCGCAACGTGTCGAAGATCGAATGTCTCAGCAGCAGCGAGAATTTTTCTTGCGTGAACAACTTAAGGAAATAAAAAAGGAATTGGGGATCACAAAAGAAGGTCCAGAAAGCGAGGTTGAAAAATTTGAAGCACGGATAAAAAAACTAAAACTTTCTGAAGAAGCCCAAGAACGAATCGAAGAAGAACTTGAGAAAATGCGTTTAATTGAGCCGGCGTCCCCGGAATATCACGTAACCAGAACCTATCTGGACTGGCTGACAATTTTGCCTTGGGGCATCTACAGCAAAGATTATTATGACATCAAGCGTGCCACGAGAATTCTAAACCGCGATCACTATGGTTTAAAAGATGTCAAAGATCGAATCCTCGAACTGATCTCTGTAGGAATCATTAACGGAGATTTGGCAGGATCAATCGTTTTGTTGGTTGGACCTCCAGGTACAGGAAAAACCTCTGTTGGACAATCTATTGCCAGGGCATTGGGTCGTAAATTTTACCGTTTTTCTCTAGGTGGAATGCGTGATGAGGCGGAAATAAAAGGACATCGAAGAACATACATCGGCGCGCTTCCTGGTAAATTCATTAACGCGATCAAAACTTGTAAAACGGCCAATCCGGTAATCATGCTGGACGAAATAAATAAAATTGGCGCAAGTTTTCAAGGAGACCCTGCTTCCGCATTGCTGGAAGTCCTGGATCCTGAACAGAATAAGGATTTTCTTGATCACTATCTTGATGTTCGTTTTGATCTTTCAAAAGTACTTTTCATTTGTACCGCAAACCAAACGGACACAATTCCTCCGGCACTGCTTGATCGGATGGAAGTCATCCGTCTTTCAGGTTACATCCTGGAAGAGAAATTGGAAATTGCTAGGAAACATTTGTTACCAAAACAGCTCAAAAGACATGGACTTAAAAAATCTCAGTTTTCACTTCCCAAAGTTGTTTTACGTGAAATCATCGACGGTTATGCAAGAGAAGCAGGAGTAAGAAGTCTGGAAAACAATCTTAAAAAATTGATGCGTAAATCTGCTCGAAAGATTGTGGAAGAAGAGATTGATCAAGTCAAAATTAGTAAAGATGAGCTTCCAGAAATGTTAGGCCGCAAGACTTTTGCGGAAGAAACTCGTTACAAAAAGCCG
This sequence comes from SAR324 cluster bacterium, assembly GCA_016764995.1. Taxonomy (GTDB): domain Bacteria; phylum SAR324; class SAR324; order SAR324; family NAC60-12; genus Arctic96AD-7. Next base: position 18,400 of record JAESQU010000042.1, read on the forward strand.
AAAATTGGAGTCATTACCGGTCTGGCTTATACGAGTGTCGGCGGTGCAACTTTGTTCATAGAAGCTTCTTCTGTTGAGGCAAAAAATCCCGGGTTCAAACAGACCGGACAGCTGGGTGATGTGATGGTAGAATCCACGGAAATTGCCTACACTTATATCCGTTCCAAAGGCAGCACTGACGAAAGAATTAAAAAGTTTTTTGCAGAAAATTTTATCCACATGCATGTGCCTGCGGGCGCAACTCCCAAAGATGGACCTTCTGCTGGAATTACAATGGTTTGCGCACTCCACTCATTGGTTGCACAAGAACCGATTATTCCGAATCTTGCCATGACCGGAGAGTTAACCCTCACCGGATTGGTTATGCCGATCGGCGGAGTTAAAGAAAAAACAATTGCTGCACGGAGAGCCGGAATCACTCAATTAATTTTTCCTGCCGAAAATCAAAAAGATTTTGAAGATTTGGATGAAATAATCACTAGAGGAATTAAACCCCATTTTGTGAAAATTTTTGACGATGTACTCCCCATTTGCTTTCCAAATTTGCAAGGAACAAAGAAATTGAAACCGGCAAAAAAATAAAAATTTCAATTTTTGTGCTTTGTCTTCAACGGTTGTTTGACACAAAGCACAAAGAATTTCGGCAAACCTGTGCCTTCAAAATAAGATCCAACTGATCCCCAATATAATTGCATTAAAATTAAAATCTGAAATTTCATGCAATACTCTTTTACGAATCCTGATTTTATTTCTTTGCTGGTAATTGTGCTTGTATCGGGTGCCTTTGCCGGATTATTAGCAGGACTATTCGGGATAGGTGGAGGAATTATTTTAGTTCCGGCTTTACTCTATGCATTCGATGAGTTGGGTTTTTCTCCGGAAGTCACCACTCAAATGGCTATCGGAACATCATTGGCAATCATCGTGCCTACTTCAATTACTTCTGCCTGGTCTCATTATAAACGTGGTTCGGGAAACATCATTTTGTTCCGTAAGTTAGCATTTCCGGTAGTAGGTGGTGCCTTGTTCGGTGCATGGCTCGGAGACAGCCTGAGCGGAGATGCTCTCAAAGGAGTTTTTGCAATACTGACAATGTTGGTTGCGCTATTTTTATTACGAAAAAACCATTTCGTGTTTGGATCAGAACTGCCGGTATTGCCAAAGTTGTGGGGTGCAGGAGGTGTGATCGGCATGCTTTCAGCAATAATGGGGATTGGAGGAGGTGTGTTTTTTACCCCTTATTTTACTGCCTATAGTTTGCCCATGCTAAGCGCGGTTGGAACATCAGCAAGTTTGGGGTTGATGATTTCGTTACCTGGAGCAATCGGCTATATTTTCGGCGGTTGGGCCAACCCAAATCTTCCTTCGTTGAGCTTCGGTTATGTTAGTTTGACAGGCTTCCTTTTCATCTTTCCAATTACAATGTTCATGGCTCCCCAAGGCGCGAAACTCGCTCACCATTTGGACAAAGAAAAACTCAAACGCTGGTTTGCCCTGTTTCTGTTGCTGATGTCCCTGCGAATGTTTTACATCGTTTATTATTGAGGTTTTTTTCCAATGGCAAAAAATGTGTCAAAACCTTTTGTGATGGGAATCGGTGGTGGTTCCGGCTCCGGAAAATCAACTATTGTCCACGAGCTTAAAGAACAGCTTGGTCCGGAAAAAATGTCTGTTCTGCATCATGATGCCTATTACAGGCACCGACCGGAATTGACAATTGAAGAACGCCACAAAATAAATTTCGATCATGCGGATTCATTAGAAACAGAACTGTTGGTTAAGAACCTGGAAGAGCTGATTTCCGGAAATGATGTTGAAGTACCTATTTATGATTTTGCTCAGCATTTGCGGTCTGCAAAAACAAAAAAAGTTGCACCTTGTCCAATTTTGATTGTGGACGGGATACTGGTTTTGAATGACAGTCAACTCAGGAAAATGATGAATTTAATAGTTTTTGTAGATGTTCCTCCGGACTTAAGATTCATCAGACGTTTAGAACGCGATTTGCGCGAACGCGGCCGCACTGTAGAATCCGTGACAGAACAGTACTTGGCTTCAGTACGTCCGATGCACGAAAAGTTTGTTGAGCCCAGCAAACAGTACGCAGATATTCTCATTCCCGGAGGAGGACATAATCTGCAAGCGGTTCGGCTTTTGTTAGCACTTTTGCAAACGTTGCCGGAAAAATAAAATTAAGCAATCGCAAATAATAGTTGAGTCACCGCAAATAAACTTCCTTTTCCAGCAACTGCAGAACGTCTTCGCGTTGGAATTCCATTGCATAATCAGCTGCGGTTTTTTGAGCAAAATCAACTACAGACGGATCAGCCCCTTTATTGAGTAACAAACCTATTGTTCCAATTTTTCCACGACGTGTTGCCAGAATAAGAGCAGTTTTTCCGCTATTATTATGCATGTTGACTCCTGCACCACGTTTTAATAGCTCCCAAATTGCTTCCGTATTTCCTTTTTCTGCAGCCCACATGAGTGCGGTCCAACCTTCGTGAGTCCGGGCATTTAGATTTACTCCGGATTTCAAAAATAATTTTAACATCGGCAAATTACCATGAAAAGCAGCCCACATAAGTGGAGAAAAGTTTCCTTGATCCGGATCGGCGCCATGCTTGAGCAATAATTTTACTATGGGCAAATTTTGCATTGAAGAGGCCCAAACCAATGGTGTGTCTCCAAACTCGTCATTTATGCCAACATTCGCACCATGTTCTGCCAGCAATTTGACCAGTTCCGTATTTTGCTTTTTGATTGCAAGCATCAAAGATGTATAGCCATTTTGATCACTTTTTTCCAAATCAACACTAGTAGCTAAAAATTGTTTGACTGCCGCCAATTCACCTTGTTTGACGGCCTGTATCAAGGTGCTCTTTGATTTTTCTTGAATTAATACACTTTCTGCAGGCCCTGTTTTCACTGCAAATTGTGTCTTGTTATCATTCAAAAATATTGCATGAATTTTCCCTGATTGATACTCAGGCCAGAGAAGAATCATGAGAGTGAGAGCAATTCCTGTTAAACTTAATAACAGAATCCAGCCTAGCTTGAGCCAGAGTGAATACTTTTCTGAAATATTTTTCTGCAGGACAAACTCAACATCATCCGGTTTTTCAGCATAAAATTGATTTTCCGCATCATCGGCTTGAGTCTGTTCTGTTTCAATTACAGGAAGCACATTCTGATAAACAGTTTCTTCTTTTTCTGTGGAAAAGAAAGGAGTTGGGTAACGTGAAAAATATTTTGGTTTTATCGTAAATCTGACTTCTTCTTGTTTCTTCTGCTCAACATTTTGAGGCCGTCCTTCTGAGATTGCCAGCAGAATTCCGGGGTCAAACTGCGTGCTTCCTGTAATAGAAATTGGGATGTTTTGCAAACGAACATGCCTGATAATTAACCCTAAAAGCTCATGTGTATCATGGCTTATGACTTGCAAATTTTCTAAATCCAGAGTAACCTTCCGCATGTTACTCTCAGCCAAACTATTTGCGATTACTTGCATTTCCGACTTTATATCATTTTGCTTCAACTCATCAATTACTTTCAGAGTCGCAATTTGATCTTTTTCTGTAAGAACTATTCGGTTCAACATTGTACTTTGTTAATATTGGCAGGAAGGTTGCAAAAGTTTAGTAAGCTTCTTAATTTTATTCTCCTCAGGAGAATCAGCAAAAAACACACCAAGTTTTTGACATTTTTAAAATGATAAATTTTACGCGTAAATTGCTTTTGGTGTCGTTAATAATCGCCTTAAGTTGGACCACTGCTTTTGCAGAAGAGGAAGAGCCCGTTTTTTGGAAAGATCGGCAGATTTCACAATTGGAGCAACTCACTCCAAGTCTGCTGGAGTCTGTCAAAAGTATGCAAAACAAAATTAGCTCTGTCGCAATTTCCAGCATTTCTTTTGGAGATTCCCTGCCCAGTAGTTTTCGCAAAGTCGCAACCGCGCGTTTACAACAGACACTCACCAGTTTGATAAAATTGAAAGTGAGTGTCTGTGAATCCTGTAGTCAAATTCGTACAGATATTTCCGGAAGTTTTCTTAAAATCAGCCGTGGAATCGCGGATGATAACTACCGCCGAGAGATTGCCAAAGAATTAAATGTAAAGGGATTTCTCGACATTGCTGTATTTACAAGTGAAGGTGAACAACTTTCTATCTCACTGAACGCTTATGAAGCAAAAGGAGGTGAAATTGTTTATTCTAAAATTGTTACCGGAACACCTCCTAAAAGCGGAACTTACATACACGCGTTCTATGGTAAGATGACTGTTCCAATTACTTTTACCAGCACATCCTCCGGAAGCGTTACCACCGTTGAGCACCAGGCTAGAGTATTAGGTGCAGAAAAAATGGTTCGACTTACAGATGACTGGAGTTTTACCGGAGGCGGAGCAATGTTGAGTGACGACAACTCCAACTTGACAGATAAATACGAAAAATCAATCACCGGATTTTTGATTGATGGCACAATTATTTATGACGTTTTCAACTTTGGCGGTGATCAAGTAGCATTTTCTTTGATTGCCGGTTTAGGCATGATGACAGTGTCACCTTTTAACAATCCGTCATATTTAAAAACAGGGCTTAGCTTATCAGTAGCAGAACAATTGACACTCAATTACCATTACCTGCTAATGCTGACAACAGATGAAAGCGCTACGGCTTCCGGAGCATCAATTATTTCCATTGGCTGGAAATTCTAACTAAATTACGTATTCAAAAAATATACGCATTATCATGAAACTATTTAATAATTTCAAATTATTAAGTTCATTTTATCAAAAAGTATTTTTTGTTGGCCTTGTTCTGGTGACAGCTCTCAGTGGTTGTACTACGACAGAAGATACTGTGGAACCGGTTGCTGAACTTCCAATCAAGAAAAAAGTGCTTTTCAATCAGAGAACAGATGGCGGAAAAAATTCTGTTACGGTCATTGAAGAAACACAGGGCAACAAAAGGATTCTGCGAGTTGTTTTACAACGCGGTGGTCTGCAATCCAACTTAATCCATCCAATTGACAGTCCTAATTTTGTCATTGCAGTTCCTCTGCAGGATGCAACAAGCAAGCGTTTAAGTTTAAAAACAGCGAATTTTGAACAAAGTCTTAAACTTGATATAGATCAATTACTCTCACGTTACCTTTCTCCGGAACGCTTTAATGTTTCTGTCATAATAAATTGGGACAAAAAATTGCTGCAGGAAGTACAACTCAAAAATATGCCGCTTGAAACTGATGCCTCAAAGGTTGAAGCAAATAATGTAAATGAAGACGGCGATGACGAAATCTCTGAAAGCGCAAAACGAAACCATGAATTGAAAGAAGCCCTTAAATCGGTGCAAGTAGGTGTACTACTGGATAACACTCTTCCTGAAACACAAGAGCTGTTTTTAATGAAACTGATTCCAGCTCAGGAATTTTACAATGCTGATCGTGGAGATACTGTTTCTGTGGAAAGGACATCTTTCCCAAAACCTTTTTCAGACAGTATTGCGCCTTATGAAGAACAGATCGTCAGGCGAAAACTGATTGAGTTGTTGATGAAATATGTTGCTAAAACGGATTTTGTGGTAAACGTTAAATTTTCTTTGATTGAAAGTGACGAAAATACAAAAAACAAGGCACCATCGTCCAGTAACATAAAAATGGCGATAAATTTACTGCTCGATGAAACTGTTCTTCCTGCGGTAGATACTTTCCTGAAGGAAGCAATCCCGCTGGCAATAAATTTTGATAAGAAACGTGGTGATACACTTTTAATTATCCGCAAGGATTTTCCGGAACGTTCCGACAGTTCAATTTCGCCGGAACAGCGCAGTGCGCTTAAAGATTATCGCATAAAAATACTTGAAGCTTTCCAAACAGGAGACTATGTCGCGGGCTTGGAATGGGCAGCAAAGGGTTTGAAAGTGGCGGTAAAACGTTCAGACAAAATTTTCATTCTGAAAATGAAAGGTTCATTACATTTCCTCCTGGAAGAAAAAGAGGAAGCCCTTGAGATGTGGGAGCATGTTCAACTTTTAGATCCTAAAGACGAAGAAGTGCGTCAAATGCTGGAAAATTTGGAGTAAGGAATGAAAAAAAACAAAGTTTCCGGTGCCGAAATTTCTCTTTACACCTTGCTCATTATCTGTCTACTGATCTTTTTGTATATCGACAAAGTGCACGCGCAGGATTCTGTCCGGAATGATGTTAATGCACAAGTCGAAGATCCTTCTCCTGAAAAAGCGGCAGAGGCTGCTGAAAAAAAACAAACTCTTGAAGAACTGCTTGCGGTTCCATTTAATCAAATTAAGCAAGAGCAGGAAGAGGAATTAGGCCTTTCCGGTGATGGATCTGAATCTGACAAAAAAAGTAAAAGTAAAGACGGTGACGTAAAATTACCTCCACCTCCGGAACAAAGAAAAGTTGAAAGAGATTTAGAAAAACAGTTGGATGAGATTTTCCGGGAGAAATTGCCAAAAGCGTATGTTGGTGTTTCTGTAAGTATTCGTTATATTCTGGAAACTGTTCCTGTCACGAGACGAGATAAGAGTATCTCAAAAATAAAGTTGCCTGGATTTGAAAATAATGTCTGGGTACCGACAGAAACGAAAAAAATAATCGGCATAGTAAATCAAGTGCGGCCGTACACGACAATTTTTGCTGTCGTGAACACTCCTGTTTCTCTCTTCAATGTTGAAGTTCTTCGACAAACTTTAGACAATCGGATTAAATTTCTCAACTTGACTGGAAGAGATGTACTCAAAATGGTACATGTTCCGTTTACGACTCCAGCCAAGTCTTCTGTAATTACCCTTGGAAACGCGGCGGCTCAACTTGCGGAAGCAGATCAAAAGGATGCTGACGAAAAGGAAACAGAAAAAGAAACTGATAATGCTTCAATGGTTGAGGAAGAACCTGGAGTTGATGGTGAGGATGAGAGTCTTGTAGATGCGGAAGAAAAACCGGAAGCTGTTTTGGAGCCTGATCCTGAACCGCGGAAGATAGACATGAAAGCTAGAGTTGAAACCACACGCTATCTATTGCAGGCAAGAAAGAGTTATCTGATTGAAGATTATGACACCGCTATCACCGCACTCCGCAGAGCAATTGAACTCAATCCATTTTCATCACAGGCTTTTGCTATGCTTGGTTCCATTTACTACCGGCTTGGCTGGAACAGAATGGCAATAGAGAATTGGCAACACGCCCTTGAACTTGATCCAACAAATGAGGGTCTGAAAAAATATCTCCTGCGTTTTTCAAGGTAATGATGTTCAAAAAAAAATATTTGAAGCCAAACAAGCCTGGACTCATAAATCCTCACAGATTTTTTCTGTCTGTTTTAGTTTCCTCAATCATATTATTTTTGCTTGCTCCAACTCTTTCTGTTGAAGCACAGGAACGTGTAAGGTCGCTCAGCATACGCCAATTAGAAATTGAAGAGGCGATCCGCAACGGACTCAAATATTACCTGGAACCCAGGGATTATGTGCTGCGTGTAAAACTATTTGGAGAGGAACGCTCTGTAAGTATGGCAAACGAAACTCTTCCAGGCTTCGGTCAACTAAATGAACCTTCCAGCACAAGTGGTGCAAAATATTGGCAAATCACTAGGATGCGTGTGGATTTGGTGATGCACAAAGAAGTTTCGCCTTCAGTTAATTCTTACATCGGTGAAATTGTTCCTATCCTCAGTGGACTTGATTATGAGCGCGGAGATGAGTTGATTTTTGTGCCGATTTTACCAAGCGAGCCTTTTCCTGAAAAGTTGGATTTGTCTGGTGAATCTGCGGATTTGCCTGATCCAATGGCGGAAGCTGTTCCTGAAGATGCAAAAGAAGAAGGTGAGGATCTAAAAGTTGAGCTTACTGCGGAAGAAGTGGAAAAGTTGGAGGAAGAAAAACCGATTTGGTTGAGGATGAGTGATATAGAAATGATTCTTGCAGGAATGTTATTGTTGCTCATACTCTTGTTTTTATGGGTTCTGTGGAAACTTAGCAAGCTCAAAGCCGCTGGAGCTGATAATGCAGGTTTTCCCGCATTGATGCCGCCTGATTTACAAACACCTCAACTGCCATTACCTCCACAACAAGGCTTGGTTTCAATTCCGGATCCCATTGATAAATTGCTGGGTAAAAACGGACATTCGGATTATGGAATCAATGACGCTCAAATAAGAGAAGACAACGAACGTCTCATTCAAGAAATCATTAAACAACTCATTGGACGAAACGATTGGAAAGAGGAATTGGTCCATGAGATGTCGCGCGACAAGCAATCGATGGAAATGCTGACCAAGCTTATTGCAACGCTGGGTATGAGTGCATCAAGAAAACTCTTTGCCGGAACAATTCCAAATAAAACATATTTGGATATTGAAAAATTGGCGGAAGAAGCAAATCCTTCTCCTGAAGAAGCAAATGCTGTTTTAAAAGATGTGCAGAAATTTCTGCTCACCAAACAGTTAACGGATCCGGAAGATAACAAAACAAATCCTTTTGGATTCATGGATCAGCTGACAACATCACAAATCGGATTTTTGATAAAAGATGAACCCGCAAAAATAAAAGCCTTTGTAATCATACGCATGGAAAGCGAGGAGGCCGCAGAATTACTTCGTGATCTTCCAAAAGATGAGCGCACCAAAGTAGCCTTGGAAATGGGAAAGATTCACGAACTTCCACTTGAACTGGTTGAGAAAATTGGCTACAACCTTGCAGAAAAAGCGAGACATGTGCCGGATGAGGGTACAGTTGGAGTTGATGGAATAAAATTCATGGCGGACGTGCTTAGTGAACTTGATAACACAACCAGAGATGAATTGATTAATGGCTTGCGAACCTCAGATATTAAACTGAGTGAGAACATTGAGAGTCATTGTTTTATTTTTGAGTCACTTCCGGATGTACCAAAAGACATATTACTGGAGGTGGTAAGAAAATTACAACCTGATGCAGTGATTACGGCGATTTCCGGATCTACCACAAAAATTAAGGAAGCGGCAATCATGTGTTTTCCTGAAAAAAGCCGTTCCGCACTTGTGTCTTCACTAAAATCAAAATCTCCTGATTCAGCTGAAATACGGGCTGCTCGCAAATTATTTACGCAATCTATGCGTGATATGGCGGATGCCGGACGCTTGGATTTGAAAGAAGTAAATACAAAATTCACACAACGCGACAGTGCTCCGGAATCTGCGCCAACTAAAAGTTAATCCGGAAAATCGATGTTTCAACTTTCAGGTGAGTCTAATTTAGATAGTTCGGCATTTGGTTGAGGAATTAAGGACAAGACCTTTTCCGGAGTTATTGTAGTCAAACAGCGCAAATAGTCCGAATTTACGCATTTACCACGTCCATCACGGGAACAAGGACGACAGCTAAGAACTTCATTTGTTTCCAGCATTTTGCTTTCCCGCAAAAAAGGCGCATAGCCAAATTCTCTCACCGTTGCCCCGAACAAAACTATTGCGGTTGTCCGCATCGCTTCCGCCAAATGACTGACAGATGTATCATTTGTCACAACGAGGCTTGCCTGTCCGAGCAATTCTGCTGATTCCAGCGCAGAAAACTGACCCGCCACACTGTGTACTTTTCCGGAAAATTCTTTCTCAAGTTGAACAGTTTCTTTTTCATCCGCTCCTCCCACGAGTACAACCGGCCAACCTTGTTCAAGTAAATTTGAAATCAATTCATGAAAATAAACCACCGGCCAGCATTTGAGAGGATATGAAGCAGCTGGGCCTACTGCAATAAAACGTTTTGCTAAAAGTCCGTTTTTCTGCAGAAATTTCTGCACCCTTAAAACAGTGCTTTGATCCGGAAATAGTTCTGTGTGATTTTGAAGTTCAATTTTCGCATGATTCTGTAGAGGATGCAGCAAATGCAGACGCTGCGGAAGAGTATTTTTGAGGAAATTGAGTTTGAAGCGGATCAGCAAACTACGACTCCAACTGCGTTTGTTGATGGACCAAACTTGCGGAATTGAAAAAAAGCCGATTCCGGAGAGGTTCCAGACAATCCAAATGCTTCTCAGTGAACGGTGAGCATCGTAAATCAACTCAAACTTTTCCTTGCGCAGTTTTTGTATCAAGGCTTGCAGATGCTCGCGGGATTCGTTTCTATTGTGCCGAATTACATGATCAATGTGAGGATTGTTGTCAAGTACGGAACCCAGTCCGGAAGAAGTTAAGAGCGTTATTTTTGCATCCGTAAAAACACGTTTCAATTCGCGAAAAATAGGGGTCGTCAGTACCAAATCACCTAAAGCACTGAAACGAATAACAAGAATTTTCCGTGGATTAAGCAAAAAACCTTTAACATTTAGGTGAAAATTTCATGGAGTTTGCATCAAGTCTATGCAAACAAAAAGGCGCATTCAATACTAAACCAAACCAATCCAATGAATGTACATCAAACAAGTTCCGTATTTCAGCAGAGAAATTCAGTTTCCGGAAATGAACAAAGTACTTCCGTTTCAAGCAATCAAAGACTTTCATTTGAAAATATTCGTGTTTTTCGTCAACACTTTGAACAAGGATCCACCCCGTTGCGTTCCGTTTTGGGAGATGCCCAACATCAGACAATGATGGTTGCAATGTATGAAGGAACAGAAAAATTGCTGAATCAGGATGTTTCACAATTTGCTGTGCTGGAATATCTGGAAGGACTGAAATTGACTGCCCAGAAATTACGCCAACAAGGTATTTCCGGAGATCAATTCAGAACTACTTTGCTGGAACATGCTGTCTCAACTGTCAATAATCTTGTCCGTTCTTCCTGAATTCCTCAGGTTCCGCTCACTGCCATTTTATCAATTTTAAAAGCCGGAGTGAGAATAGAACTTCGTTCGTCAACTTCACTACCGATCATTTTCAAATTCTTCAGCATTTCATTAAAAGTTCCAGCAATAGTAAATTCACTTACCGGCTCCGCCAATTTTCCGTCACGAATCCATATCCCCTGCGCACCCCGTGAAAAATCCCCTGTTACTATATTTGCTCCCTGTCCGGACATAGAGGTTAAATACAAACCGTTTTTGACACTTGCGATCAACTCCTCTTCAGGATAATCACCAAGTTTCAGGATAAGATTTGAAATTCCACCTGAGTGACCGTTGGAAATCATTCCTAACTTGTTTGCAGAATATGTCGAAAGCATATAATTTTTGAGTACACCTTTTTCAATCAAAACCAGCGGTTTAGCCTTCACACCTTCGCTGTCAAAGTGACGGCTTCCGAGTTTTCCTGGAAGCAAAGGATCATCAATTAAATTGATTTTCGAATCTGCAATTGACTCATTGAGCTTGTTCAAAAGAAATGATTGCTGACGAAAAAGATTTTCGCCCATGAGCGCCGATGCGATTTTACCCAGAAAACTTTGAGCCATTTCTGAGCAGAAAACAACAGGAACTTCCTGACTGACCGGTTTTATTGCACCTAATTTACGTAAAGTTCTCAGGCACGCTTTATCAACAATTTCCTGTGATGGTGTCAAATTCTTGTGAAAGCGGGCCGCGCTGTACCAACCGTCAGTTTGTTTCCGGCCAATATTTGTTGAGTCGCTGTTTCCATTGGAAGTTGATTCAATATCGTCAGCAATCATCGAAACTCCCAGACTAAAGAGAGTCTTGGTTTCACCTTCTAAAAATCCGTTGGAATCAGCATGAACCATATAAGAAATGCTGTCGGCATAAAAGGCTTGATCGGTTCTTAATCTTTGATCTGAATCCAAACTCAATTTTTCCAAATCAAGTGGAATATTTACTTTTTCAGCTGAGCCGAGTTTGTCAAAATCAGGATCATTAAATTCTAAATTTATAGACGCGCGTCCTTGCAATTTTGGATCAGGAAGGCTGTAAAATTCATCTATTCCCATGTAAGGCAATGCCTGCAATGTAGAACGTATTAAGGGCGCCAGAGTCTCTATTCTCAAATCATTTGAGGAAACAGTTGAGCGCCGTTTGTTTTTTGAAACTGTGAGGTGAATTCCTGAAGAACCTGATTCCTGAAGTGATTCAATTTTCTGCTCACGTACATCAACCTGAAACGAAGTCGAGTTCGCAAGCGAAACTGAAACTTGTTCGGCGCCAAATTCTTGCGCAAGATCTATGATGTCTTTTGCAATAGTTTTATGTTTTTCTAACATATTGTCAGTTTTCTAAGGCTTACTTAAAATATTCTTTTTGTCATCCCGGACTTGATCGGGGATCCAGATTTCAAATCCGGTTGAGTACAATAATTTAGGTAGTTCCCCTGGATTCGGGGTCTACACTTAACTTCGCTCGAAATGACTCGGTTTTAAAGCTTTTTCAGCTTAATCAAAAACACAAAATGTTGTCTTGATTTATACATAAATATCAGGGCTTAATAGTAGCATAACTTCAAACAGTCACAAGTCTGTACAGCTTTAGTCCTTTCCTCTAAAAACTCAAGCTGCTCCCATAGTTTAACTGGATAAAATAGGGGTTTCCTAAACCCTAGCTCCGTGTTCGAGTCACGGTGGGAGCACCATGCAATAACAGTTACTTAGCAACATCTACACATTACTTGTTTTTGCCGTGGTGTCCATATAGGTGTCCATCGTTCCGGTTGTTCCTTGCTTTAAGTCGAGCCATTTCATACCCCTCATTTCTTCTTCTGTGACCAAATTGTACCGTTGAAATGCAATATCCGTTTTGTGTCCGGATGCTGCTTTGATGGTATAGTGATCATTTCCTGCAAGACGAAGGTTGTTGATTGCGCAATGCCTAAGATCATGGAAAGTAAAGTCAACTATTCCAGCAGCTTCTAAAGCCTTATTGTACGCTTTTCTGTTAAATCTCCTGCTCTGACCAAAAACATACCCACCATGTATCGGACGAGGAATACAACGAAAGAAGTCAATAATCCGTGGATGTAAAGGAATCACCCGACCAGTTTTATTTTTTGTGCGTTGTCCGCCAAGTCTAATAAATCCCGTTTTAAGGTCTATTTCTTGCCAAGTGAGGTCCAAAATTTCCGCCTGTCGCATGGGCAGATAGTACGCAATCAGAACAAGCCCTTTTAAGGACTCAGGGCAATGTTGATACAACATTTCAAACTCTTCAGGAATCAACACCCGTTCTCGAACATTGTTTTCTTCAAGGTGTCTTACACGCCCTATCAGGTTAGTTTCAATCTTTGAATGGTCAAGAGCTTTGTTCAGCATTGCTTTAAGGTTGGTCACATCCCTGTTTACTGTGGAAGGTTTAACAGGCCGGCCTTTGCGTTTTGAAATTTCAGTCAGTCGCTTTTTTCGGAATAATTCAAGACGGTTCTGTGTCAGCTGACTTACCGGAATATCACCAATGCCATCTACACAAATTCTTAGACATTTTTTAATACTTGAAAAACTACGTCTTTGCTTCACTTCAGATAATTCAAGATATCAATCTCTAAGATTCCCAAGAGTAATTAAAGTGTTCTTATTTTTACGGATATTCCTTCCCTCAGCTTTGGCCGTCTGGACTTCCCGAAAACGATTCTCAGCAGCTTGTTTACTTCGTCCGATCCTCTCACGAACACGCCTTCCATTTTCATAATACTCAATCCAATAGTTCTTTGAGGCAGCTTTCTGGACATTATGACCACATTTACATAGTTTTCTTTTTAGTCCTCCTCTATTTTTGCAGGCAGGACATTCAACCAATATTCCCATGATAACCCCTCTATAATTACAGTTTAAGTAAAAGTTGAACAATTTCGATATCCAGAGTGATTAGTTTCTTA
>JAESQU010000043.1 GCA_016764995.1 SAR324 cluster bacterium
TTCTCGATGCGCGCCATGTGCGCGCGGTCCTTGACCAGATAAGGCATGTCGAACAGCCCCGCCTCATCGGCGACCGAAGCCATTACCGAAGACGGCAGCGCGAAGTCGATGGTGCCGAGCTTGAGCTTTTTCAGCAGCTCCTTGTCCTTGCCGAGCTGGCTCGAACCGAAGCCGATCACTTTCGCCTTGCCGGCGAGTTTCGCATTGGCGCGCGTGACAAACTCGTTGACCGAGGCTTCGAACAGCGATCCCGGCTTGCCGACGTGGCCGAATTTGAGTTCGATCATCTGGGCCACGGCCGTGCTCGCCACCAGCGCGGTGAATGCGAACGAGAGCGTGAACATTTTACTAATTTTATGATATTCCATGATTCTCCTTCTTTGCAACGATCATATTGTCCTTCGTTCATACGAAGCTTCTGCAAGCACCTTCAGGGTACGCCTGTAAAGGTTGCTGACCGGTGCGGCACGGGATTGTGCCGATGCACAATTAAACCAGCTCTCTTGATATTCAAGTTAAATTAAGGTACTATTCAAATAATGTCAAGCTTAATTGTTGAAAAATTTAAAAAATAAGATGCGCGAGCTACGTGCATAACATACCAAATCCTTGTATATTTTACCAATGTTTGGTTATAGATAGATGTATCCTCAAATTTATTTTACTTTTGTTATTGAAGAAAATATGAAAAAGATTTTTTCCTTTTTCTATCTACATTTTTAACTCTTACTATCATCTCCTGTGTTGATGAAAAGGAGGTGTTTACTGCTACTACCACAACTACCAATGACAACACAACCACCACCGAAAACGTCACCCTTCAGTCGAGATGACAAGTCTTAGACAATAATATTAGTATCTTATGAGAACTTGTGACTCACGAGATATTCAAAAGTGTTTAAGTGAAAAGCTAAAATTATAATTAAACAGGTTGTTCTAATTACCCCTGACTCCTGAATAAGATATACTATTACGAGTCTGGTTCAAGAACCGCCTGCAAACCATCCACAACATCAGCCAAGAGGACTTGATGCAACGACTCCAGAGCGGCCGCCATTTTTTGCAGATTCCCGGCCCCACCAATGTGCCTGACCGGATTCTCCGTGCCATTGAACGTCCCACAATAGACCATCGGGGTCCGGAGTTCAAGGGGCTGGGTTTCGAAGTGCTGGAAGGTATCAAGGAGATTTTCCAGACGAAACAGCCTGTGATCATCTACCCCGCTTCCGGAACCGGCGCGTGGGAAGCCGCGCTTGTCAACACGCTCTCCCCCGGAGATCGGGTGCTGATGTACGACACAGGGCACTTTTCCAGCACATGGCACAAACTGGCCACCAAGCTGGGACTTGATGCCGAACTGCTCCTCGGAAACTGGCGGGAAGGGGCCAAGCCGGAAGCCATCGAACAGGCGTTGTCTGAAGACGAAAACCGCGCCATCCAAGCCGTCTGTGTGGTCCACAACGACACCGCCACCGGCATCACTTCCGATATCCCCGCAATCCGAAACGCCATCAACCGCGCAGGGCATCCCGCGCTTTTCCTAGTGGACACGATTTCCTCGCTTGGTTCCATGGACTACCGCCACGACGAGTGGGGCGTGGACGTGACCGTGGGCGGCTCGCAGAAGGGCTTGATGCTGCCGCCGGGCTTGAGCTTCAACGCGATTAGCAAAAAGGCACTTGCCGCTTCCAGTGAGGCGAAGCTGCCGCGTTCCTACTGGGATTGGCAGGACATGCTCAACGTCAACAAGCAGGGAGTGTTTCCCTACACGCCTGCGACCAACCTGCTATACGGCCTGCGGGAATCCATCCGGATGCTGCTTGAGGAAGGACTCGATCAGGTTTTTTCCAGACACCACCGACTTGCCGAAGCCACCCGCACCGCCGTGCAGGCTTGGGGGCTGGAACTCAATGCGATCAATCCGAGCGAATACAGCAACTCCCTCACTGCCGTCGTGCTGCCGCCGGGACACGACGCGGATGCGTTCAGGAAGGGGGTGCTGGAGTGCTTCAACGTCTCGCTCGGCAGCGGGCTGGGTCGTCTCAACGGAAAGGTCTTTCGCATCGGGCACTTGGGTGATTTCAACGAACCCATGCTGCTCGGCACCTTGGGGGCCATCGAAATGGGGCTGGACCTCGCTGAAATTCCGCATCTTCCTGAAGGCGTCCGTGCAGCGATGAGTAACCTCGTCGAAAACAAACGCTGAGACCTGAATGACATGCAGCTGGAGTGCGGCATCGGCAACTTACTGGCGGTAGTTGAAAGAGGAATCGAATCGCGACAAAACGTAATCGCCGCAGTTCACTGGAGGGTACAGGGGCTGTTCTCCATTTTGACAGACTACTGTCGGATCCACCACCGTCTCAAAATTTGGATCCCAAGCAATAACCATTGAATAACGTTCCACCCCCTTGCGGTTTACCACACGGTGCGGGGTGGATTTGAAACCGTCGTTTGTCCAGCGCATCAGCAAATCACCGACGGTGACTACAAGCGTCCCCTCAATCGGATGGGCAGTTACCCATTCGCCCTCAAGGGTCTGTACCTCCAGCCCACCTAGCTGATCCTGCCGAGCGTGAGGCAGCCGGAGTACGTGTGCGGTGCCACACCAAACTGAGTTTCTCCTAAATCCGGAAGTTGTGGTGGGTAGTAGATGATCGAACTATGGGCGATTGGTTCATCGGTGGTCTTCAGAAACGAGTCTGCTGGGAGTGTCATTCCCAGTGCAAAGGACCGCATCAAGTTGCGTCCGCACTGCAAGCCCGCCTCAAAAAAAGGATAAACCGCCTCTTGCAATTCCGGCATATCCTCGGGCCACTGATTGCGTCCCAAGAACGGGTTTCCCATCGTGACCGAAGGATGATTGTCCGGAAGATCTAAGCCCCACACGAAGCCTTGATCCAGCAATTAGATGACTAATAAACGTGAAATGTCAATACAGTCAAATGTTAAAATTACAGGATATTGTTCTGAAGTTATTGAAAAATTCTCTTGTTGTTGTTGAACGTATTTTCTTAAGCTTCTTCTGCGGAACTGTTTTGGCTCGTACAGGTCAATTGGAAAAAAGTTTCGCGTGCGCTGTCTATCCCAATTATTGCTGCACGGTCATTTGCTTCAAAGCGAAAATTAGCATCCGGGTTCGGTACCAACTTGTCATTCCGAATCACTCCAACTACTGAAGTATCTGTTTTTGTTCTTATTTCAGCCTCACCGATTGTTTTTCCAACAAGTATGCTTCCGGGTTTTATCAACATCCACTGAAGGTCATATTGCTTTTCTGCATCTTTAAGTTGCTCCAGGATTTTGTCTTCCTCATTTTCGCTGTAAAGAGAGGAAAACAAATCTTGCCGTAATGATTCGGTATAATGTTGTATTTTCGCGGCAGGAATATGTAAATGAACCAGTGCCTTTCGTGCCATTTCAAGTCCTGCCTCAAATTCAGGAATCACCACCTCAGAAATATTTAGTTTTTTGAATT
Organism: SAR324 cluster bacterium; assembly: GCA_016764995.1. Taxonomy (GTDB): domain Bacteria; phylum SAR324; class SAR324; order SAR324; family NAC60-12; genus Arctic96AD-7. Next base: position 3,479 of record JAESQU010000043.1, read on the forward strand.
CTTCCAAAAACTCAATACCAGGCGCACGCGCCACCACCTGAATTTCTGCATTGGCTTTTCGCGCTTGTTCAACAATCGCTTGTGCAATCAGGACTTCCGGAGTAGTAATAATTAACAGCCGTGCTGAAGCGGTCTCGGCTGCCTCTAAAACTATTTCGTGACTGGCGTCTCCATAAATAACAGTAATTTCAGAATTTTTGGCTCTTTCAACTCGAAGTTGATCCAATTCAATAATCAGCATGGGAACGTGAAGGCGTTTCAGAACCTGGGCAATTCTGAAACCAACCCGACCGCCGCCCACAATAATTACATGATTCTTTAATCCGGATTTTGGATAATTGATAGTGTCCAACGGTTCATGCTTGAACCAGCGTTTTCGGAGAGCGTACAGCCGAGAGGTTTGTCCGGAAATAATAGGAGTTAAAAACATTGTTATTATCGCAGTGCTCAAAACTAGTGAATAAACTTCATGGCTGATGGAGTTTGTTGAGACTCCAACTTGTGCCAGTACGAACGAAAATTCGCCAACCTGAAAGAGTCCCAAACCCACTGCTAAAGGCACCACATTTCCATATTTGAAAATCCGGGCCAGCAGTGCGAAAATAATTCCCTTACCTAGACTTACTATCAACACAAGCATCAGAACCTGCTGCCAGTGATCCAGCAAAAATGCAGGATTGAGCAACATTCCCACTGATGCGAAAAATAACAATCCGAAAAGATCACGAACCGGAATAATGTCGCTTAACGCTTGATGCCCATAATCGGATTCGCTCAAAACCATTCCTGCGACAAACGCTCCAAAGGCAAAGGAAAGTCCCACCAAATATGTCAGGTAACCTACGCCCAAACCAATCGCAGTAATGGCGAGTAGAAATAATTCTCGTGATCCTAAATGGGCGATGTAGCGCATTATCATGGGTAATAAACGGGTGCCAAAAAAAATCATTCCTGCCAAAAAAACAACTGTTTTCAGCATTGCTATTTCCAGCGAAATCCAGCCCAGAGAGGGATCATTCAGCATCGGCAACAACACAATGAGGGGAACAACTGCCAAATCCTGTACGATCAACATTCCAACCATGACTTTGCTGGAAAGCGTTCCGAGCCAACCTTGATTCATCAGAGTTTTGAGCAGGACCATTGTGCTTGAAAGAGAAACAAGCGCCCCAAGCCAAAGCGAGGATTTCGCGTCCCAGCCCATAAACTGTCCGATTCCGTAACCCATTGCAATGGTTAGTAATATTTGAATTGGTGTGCCGATCAGCGCGATCATTTTGACGGGTTTCAGATCTTTGAGAGAAAACTCAAGTCCAAGCGCAAACAGCAAAAGCGCGACTCCGATTTCCGCCAGTAGTTCTATTTCGTGAACACTGGTCAGGGCAAAACCAAAGGTGTAAGGACCAAACGCAATTCCGGTTAGAATATATCCTAAAATCAACGGTTGTCCGAGCCTCTGCATCAAGAGGCCACTGAAAAACGCACTGACTACAAGAAGGATGAGGTCTGTGGCGATGCCCATGCTTAAATGAGGAAGGTGTCTATTTATGAGTTTAATTTTTTCTTGCTTTTATTTATGCTTATATAAACTTTTTTATCAATACAAAATCATGGGAATGCGATGAATCTTTTTGCAGAACTTGCCCTTACGCCGGAAGGTTGGTCCAAAAATGTCCGAGTGACTTTGGATCAGTTTGGACGAATTACAACAGTAGAATCCGAAGTTGAACCGAATCCGGACGATCAATATTTGCGAAACCGCATCCTTCTTCCAGCATTGTCGAATCTTCATAGTCACTCTTTTCAACGTGCGATGTCCGGACTAACTGAAAAGCGTTTGGAAAAGCGGGACAGCTTTTGGAGTTGGCGGGAGTTGATGTACAGTTTTCTGGAACGCCTGAATCCGGAACAGATTGAAGCAATTGCGGCACTTGTTTTTATGGAAATGCTGGAATGCGGTTATGCTTCGGTCGGTGAATTCCATTATGTCCACCATCAGCGCGGCGGACAACATTATGAAAACATTGCGGAAACGTCATGCCGTATTATCAGCGCCGCTCAAAAAGCGGGAATCGGTTTGACTCATTTGCCTGTTTATTACATGCAGGGTGGATTGAACGGAAAAAAACTCGCTGAAGGTCAACTTCGTTTTGGCAATGAGCATGAGCACTTTTTAGCAATACTTACAGAAGCACAAGTTGCTCTCCAAGATGCTCCTGAGGATTATGCACTTGGCATGGCTCCGCATTCTTTAAGAGCGGTTTCTCCGGATGCTTTGCAGGAAATAGTTGAGGCTGTTTCGACCGGCCCGGTTCATATTCACATTGCGGAACAGTTGAAAGAAGTTGAGGATATTCAAGCAAATTACAATGCGCGTCCAGTGGAATGGTTACTACAAAATGTTGCGGTTGATTCACGCTGGTGTTTGATTCATGCCACTCACATGACTCCGGAAGAAACACAGAATCTTGCAAAATCCGGAGCGGTAGTTGGACTTTGTCCAATCACAGAAGCAAATCTTGGTGACGGAATTTTCGATGGAACAGAATTGCTTTTGTCCGGAGGAAAATACGGAATCGGTTCTGACTCAAATGTTTTCATCGCATTGACAGAAGAATTGCGTTTGCTCGAATACAGTCAGCGGCTCGTCAGGAAGGAGCGTAACGTGATGACAAACAAAACCGGATCTATCGGCAGGGCACTCTACAACGACGCTTTAGCTGGTGGCGCACAAGCTTTGGGACGTAAATCCGGAAGTATAACTCCTGGAAATTGGGCTGATTTGCTGACGCTTGATGCGGATGCCTTGACCTTGTGGGGTTGTGCTGATGACGAATTTCTGGATCGCTGGATTTTCACCGGAGACGATTCACTTGTGCGTGAAGTATGGTCCGCTGGAAGACAAATGGTGTCAGACGGACAACACATCCAGCACCATGAAATTGAACAGCGTTATCGCACTGTGATTCAGGAAATAAGGCGGGAAAAATAAAGTTTTGTTCAGAGTTAACAAACTCCTAAAAAACTGTCTTTTATCAATTTTGAAACAAATCCTGATAATCGAGATAACCCTCTTTTGCCAAGTCATTTTTTGCGACAAATCTCAGTGCAGCCGAGTTGATGCAATAACGTAATCCATCTGGTTTGGGGCCATCATTAAACAAGTGTCCCAGGTGAGAATCTCCAAATTTGCTTCGGAGTTCGGTTCTCACGGAAAACCAGCTTTTGTCTTCTTTCATGACAATATTTTCTTCTGCGAGAGGTTTAGTAAAACTGGGCCAGCCTGTACCGGATTTATATTTGTCAACGGAACTGAAGAGAGGCTCTCCTGAAACAATATCAACATAAATTCCTGCCTTTTTATTATCCCAATATTTGTTTCTGAAAGGCGGTTCAGTAGCATCGTTTTGAGTAACGTCAAACTGCAATGGTGTCAGCTTTTCTTCAAGTTGGCGCAAATCAGGTTTTTGATATTTTGCGATTAATTTGCCATCATTTTCGCCGCTAATTTTTTCGCCCCAAAGTTCCTTAAGCCGACTGTCGCGTCCACATCGATAGCGATAGTACGTGTATTTTAAGAAGCTCTTTTTGTAGTAATTCTGGTGGTAATCTTCTGCCGGAAAAAATTCTTTTGCCATAATTATTGGAGTTAAGACAGTATCTTCGAGGATTCCGGAATTTTCTAGCATAGTTTTTGATTTTGCAGCGAGCTGCTTTTGTTCAGCAGTCTGATAAAAAACTGCGGTTGAGTACTCATGCCCGCGGTCACAAAATTGTCCATCTTTGTCAAGAGGATCGATATTGATCCAAAATATGTCCAGCAACTCCGTATAAGAAATCACAGACGGTTCGTAATAAATCTGGACTGCTTCAATATGACCCGTTTTTCCGTAATTCTGATAACTGGGATTCTTGCCCGTTCCACCGATATATCCGGAAACGACTTCTTTTATTCCGGGAATTTTTTCAAAATCGGCTTCCATGCACCAAAAACAACCGCCGGCAAAAACTGCGGTTTCAACTTTTTCCTGTGCAGAAGAATCAAGTACAGTAAACCAAATCAGCAGGAAAAATGAGCCAAGAAGTATGATTGTTTTTCGCATGTTACCCACTTGAATTTTAAAGAATTGATTTGTTAAATATTGCTGCTTTCGTAAAAACTTTAAAACACATAAATTGTCATTGCTTACAAAGCGAGAAATCTATTTTATGTTAAGCACTGATATTATTAAGATATCTCTCTTAGTTCGAGATGACAAATAATTAGTTTAGGAGTTTTTACGAAGTCATCATTCTTAGTGAAGCTAATTTTTAAAGTTCAGCAGCAAGTTTCAGTGTTAATTCGGCAGCAGGAATTTCCAGGCAACCGCTGACATTTTGTCCACACCAAAGCGGTGAAAAATCTCCGGAACCGACAGCTTCCGCTTTTTTTCGAATTGCCATGACTGCGGCAGAAGCCAAGGGAAATTCCGGTGCGTCCGCGTTAATTGGACCAATTTCTCTAATGAAACGGTTAATTAGTCCTCGCGCCGGTCTGCCGCTGAAAATGTTGGTCAGCACGGTTTCTTTTACGTCTTCGCTTTTCAAGGCAGCCCGATGTATCGGACTGGTTTTTGTTTCCGGACAAAGCAAATATGCCGTTCCGATCTGCACTGCCGATGCACCCAACGAAATGGCTTCTGCCACATCCTTTGCAGATGAAATTCCTCCGGCAGCAATTATCGGTAACTTCATTTGCTCAATTAGTCGTGTTACAAGAGATAATCTTTCAATTTGAGTTGAAAGATCAGTTGACAAAAACATTCCTCGGTGACCTCCAGCTTCTATTCCCTGCGCAATGATTGCGTCAGCGCCATTTGTTTCCAGCCATTTTGCCTCTTCAATGGTGGTTGCGCTAGCCAATATGGTTGCGCCCCAGTCCTTGACTCGTTTGAGCAAATTTCTTGCAGGCAAACCGAAATGGAAACTAACGAATGAAGGTTTAAATTCAGCTAAAATTTCAGCGGTTTCCACACTAAATGGTTCACGTCCGGCGTCTTTTGTGATGTCTGCGGAATTAAGCTTAAACTCCTTGAAATAAGGATTCAGTATTTCCAGCCATTTTTGTCCTCGCTCAATGTTCGGTTCAGGAGGAGTATGACAGAAAAAATTGACGTTAAAAGGTTTCACGGTTTGGGATTTTAATGCCTTCAGTTCTACACGAAGTGTTTCTGGAGCGAGCATAGCACAGGGAAGGGAGCCCAAACCACCGGCATTTGAAACAGCAATTGCTAAAGCACTGTCCTGAACTCCGACCATCGGCGCCTGGATGATGGGGAATTTTGTGCCTAAAAAGTTTTTGGTTTCCATGGCTTTATCATATTTGTTGCTGTCCTATAAAAAACCTAAAACCGTGTCAATTCGAGCAAAGCGAGAAATCTTGTATTAGCGGCCACCCTGAAAGACACGGAATTTCTTTTTTTGTTTGTAAAGTGTTTTTTCTGCCTTATTATTGGCCAGATAAGCACCGACTCCCCAGCCGATGAATCCGAAAATAATTGCATTTGTCGCGGCTTCACCCTGCAAAATTTCCGGACTCCAAAATCCGGCCAGTGCGCCGAGCAAGGCGCCATAGCGCACATAATTGTCCTGAAATAAAGTCAATAACAAAAGCAGCAAATGTCGTAGCATATTGACAACTAAAAAACTGATCTTAAGGTTTGAAATAATGTCAAAAAAACTCTGGAAGAAAAATATATGACTAGCACTCCACCAATAAACAAATCTCCTTCTCCCTGCATTGGATTAAAAAACATGACAAAATTTGAGGGCGGCTCCAATTTTTCGTCAGGTGGTTTCTTCATGCGAAACGCAACCATCACCAAGATTGTTACCACTGTTAAAGCGAGCCAGTTTGCCATTTTTTTCTAAAAACTATTAGAGAAAATTTTTATTACTTTTTGATATTAGCGTCAAAGTATCATTTCAATTAGTCTATAAAAAATGATTTCAAGTGGCAACGCAAATTCCATGCAAGCCTTTTCAGGCATTATGTCTTGTTCAGAACCGCATTGCGTCTTCAAACAGCAAACGCTAATATGCTAAACACTTAAAAAGGAGCTTATATGGAAATACCATCGATGTTTAATTTGACGGACAAAGTCGCTTTAGTTTCCGGTGCAAGCCGCGGGATTGGCGCTGCGATTGCGCAGATTTTGGCTGAGTTTGGCGCACATGTCATTTTGACCAGCCGCAAGGCAGAAAATATTAAGCAAGTTGAAGCACTTATCAACAATGCTGGAAATAAGGCGTCCGGAATGGTTTGTCATAATGGAGATTTAGCGCAGATTGAAACTCTTTTTGATAACATTCGTAAGACACACGGCAGACTGGATATACTGGTGAATAACGCGGCAACCAATCCTTTCTTTGGTTCAGTTCTGGACGCGGAAGAAAAGGCGTGGGATAAAACACTGGATGTGAATTTGAAGGGGCCGTTTTTCATGAGTCAGCATGCGGCAAAATTAATGCGGGAAAAGCGAGCCTTACACGAAGGAGGAAGCATTGTTAATGTTTCTTCAATCAACGGTCGCATTCCGATGCATAACCAAAGTATTTATTCCATTACCAAGGCAGCACTCATTTCAATGACACAAGCTTTTGCCAAAGAACTTGGTCGCGACAAAATTCGTGTGAACGCTCTGCTGCCCGGACTGACTGATACTAAATTCGCCTCTAAATTGACACAGAATAAAGAGATGATGAAAGATGTTCTCCAGCAAATTCCTTTGGGAAGAATTGCACAGCCGAGTGAAATGTCCGGAATGGTGTTATTTTTAGTTTCTGATGCGGCGTCATACGTCACAGGCAGCACCTTCACTGTTGACGGTGGAGTGCTGGCCTAAAAAAATACAATTAGAATTTCAAAAAATCAAACATGATGGTTTCCTTATAACTCTGAAACACAACTTTAGGACATTTTAACGATTCCATCAAAAACTAAAATAAATTTCTACTAACATACAAATAAGAAGGAACAAATGAGCAGCGAATATCGCATCGAAAAAGATTCGATGGGGGAAGTCAAGGTTCCTCAGGAAGCACTTTATGGGGCGCAAACCCAAAGAGCGGTTGACAATTTTCCAGTCAGCGGAATCTGTATCAGCCGTCCGTTGATACATGCCTTGGGTGTGATCAAACAGGGTGCGGCAAAAGTTAACGCAGAACTGGACAATATTCCAAAAGATGTAGCGCACGCAATTCAATTGGCGGCACAGGAAGTAATTGACGGCAAGCTGGACGAACACTTTCCAATCGATATATATCAAACTGGTTCCGGAACGTCGAGTAATATGAATGCGAACGAAGTGATTGCGCACCGTGCGATGGAACTGGTTCCGGAGTTGTCGGTCAAGGTTCATCCGAATGATCACATAAATTTTGGCCAAAGTTCAAATGACACTTTCCCGACTGCCATCAGGATTGCGGGTTATCTTGAGGCCAAAAATTCTTTGATTCCGGCACTTAAAATTTTACGCGAAACATTTTTGAAAAAAGGAGCCGAGTATGGGCATGTGGTCAAGACCGGCCGTACTCATTTGATGGATGCCATGCCGCTTACTTTTGAGCAGGAATTCGGAGGTTACGCACGTCAAATTGAATTAGGCATTAAACGTATCGAATCAGCTTTGGTGCAAATGGCAGAGTTGCCGATGGGCGGAACGGCGGTCGGCACCGGGATTAATACTGATCCGGAATTTCCGCCTAAATTTGCGGCAGAGATGTCAAAACTTTGCGGAGAGTATTTTCGTGAAGCGGAAAATCATTTTGAAGCACAATCAACCGTGGACGCACCGGTTGCTTTGGGAGCACAATTAAAAACTCTGGCGGTCAGTCTGCTGAAAATTGTCAATGATTTGCGTTGGATGAATTCCGGACCAAATGGCGGTCTCGGAGAAATTAAACTTGCCGCACTTCAACCTGGATCTTCGATCATGCCCGGAAAAGTAAATCCGGTGATTGAAGAATCAATGGCGATGGTTTGCGCGCAGGTAATCGGTTATGATGCCGCGATCAGTGTCGGCGGTCTTTCCGGAAATTTTGAATTGAATGTGATGCTGCCGATGGTTGCACACAGTTTGCTGGAATCAATCCGACTTTTGGCCAATGCTTCACGTAATTTGGCAGAACGCTCAGTTTCGCGTTTGGTGGTACGAGAGGATCACATCAAGGGTCTTGTAGGCAAAAATCCGATTTTGGTTACAACTCTAAATCCACTAATCGGTTATGACCTTGCGGCCAAAATTGCTAAAAAAGCCTTTGCGGAAAATCGCGCTCTCAAGGAAGTTGCTTTGGAAATGTGTGATTTGTCGGCAGAAGAACTAGACAGTGCGTTGGATCCGGTCAAGATGACTAAAGGCGGATTTGTAGAGTGAATGGTTTGCCTCCTTCAAACTCTATTATCTTTCAGTGGTAAAAAAACACGGAAAAGCGCACCCTGTCCGGAACCTTTGCTTTTGCACTCGATGCTGCCGTCGTGTGTCAGGATAATTTTTTTTGAGATTGAAAGACCGAGCCCTGTTCCTTTGCCGAGAGGTTTGGTGGAGAAAAACGGTTCAAATATATTCGGCAAAAATTTTGGAGCAATACCTTCACCGTTATCCTCTATTTCAAAAATCGCTTTTCCTTTACGACGTTTTATGCGGAACTCAATTTTCCTTGTGGAAGAGCCTTTCACAGCATCCTTTGCGTTGCTTGCCAGATTGTAAAAGACCTGCTGCAACTGTGTTGTGTTACCATAAACGGGCAATTTACCCCTACCCAGTTGGATTCCAATTTCAATTCCAGCGGCCTCAAGTTGCCGTTTCAGCATGAGAAAAATCTGCTCCATGACTCTACGCAGATCCATGATCTCCCACTTGTCCTGTTCAGCATTGCGGCTGAAATTTAGCATTTGCCGGATGATCGTTGAAGTACGGTTCACTTCATCGTCAATTAAATCCAGATTCTTTTTGAGTTCAGTATAATTTTTAGTTTCCCATGCTTGCTGAACATTATGGGAAGAGAGTCGAATAGTCGCCAGAGGTGTGTTGATTTCATGGGCCACACCTGCGCTCATCTCTCCGAGTGTCGCCATTTTTGAGGCTTGGATCAACTGCGCCTGTGCGATGCGCCGTTCAGTGATGTCCACATAAGTGGCAATCAAGGCCGCTTCACCGGAATAGTTTAAAGTGGATGCGGAAAACAGCACCCAAAAATGCTCACCATTGGGCCGCACCAATTCCATTTCCCAGTCATAAACATGACCCTGCTTCCGTAATTCTGCAATTACTTTTAGACGCTCTTTCGGATGCGCGTAATAGTCAGTTGTAGGTTTTCCAACCAAATCCACGTTTTTCAGTTTGAGTGCGTCGTAAAGCCGTTGATTAGCATATAAAATATTCCCGTCACTTAAGCGGCTGATCAGCACCGGATTGCTTATTGCTTCAGCAATTGAACGGAAACGCGATTCGCTCTCCTGAATTAGTTTTTGTGACTCCTTTTGAGTGCTTACATTGCGCACAATGGACACAACCTCCTCCGTACCGTTCGGCACAATACGGGCTTCAAAATAACGCAGCCCTTCAGGAAATTCTAAAACATATTCAGTCGTTTGTAATTTTCCGCTTTCCAGGGCTTGATGAATAGCTTTCCTCCATTTTGTCAGGGCGCCGTAGTCATCATTCAAATGATCTTCAAGACGAGAACCTATCAGTTTCTTCTGGGACGCAATCAAATCTTCATGTTGCGGAATCCGGAAGTCCAGATAGACTTCGTCCTTCGAAATCCGAAAAACCAAATCCGGAATTGCTTCCCACAAAACCTCAGATTCCCGGAGCAGTTCTTTGTAGTTTTGCTGTGCTTTTTGCTCTTGCCTCACAAAATCCGTCACGTCCCGAATGATAACAAAGGCACCGGTGATTTCCCCTTTTTCATTTCTGATAGTGTGACCTGTTGTATCTGAGTAATAGCCTTCCGGCCGAGCGGCACTGCGTAAAAACCAGCGTTTTTTCTGTGTTTTCTCGCCAACTAATGCCCTGGAAATCATCAATTCTGCAACGGCGGCAGGTGTATTTTTTCCAACGCTAAAGCGCTCTATGGCTTTGGCATATTCTGAAATATGCATTCCTTTAAAATTGATGCAATGAATCTTAATTGAGGCCTCGTTTACCTCATTGATTATTCCGTCTTTGTCCACAATTACCAAACCATCATCCGTACTTTCCCAAAGCGTTTCCCAGAGCAGATCGGTCGAAAAACCGTAGTCTTTTTTTGCCATTTTTTCTTCTATATGTCTGCTAAATGCGTTTTTTTGTAAAAAAATGCAACAAAAATTTTTCCATTTTTTACCAAAAAGCCTCTATTTTTTACCAGTGCTGGTAAAAAATGAAGAGTCTTGTTTTTTAAAACTTAATAAATTCAGTAATATAAAAAATATAAGATTGACCTGACCAAATTAACAATTAGTAAAATCAACTATAAAATACTGAAATAAATACTATTTATATAAATCTGCGGGAGGGATTATTTTTTTACCAGAAAAAAAGTTGTACTCCTGAAAAAAAGTGTTAAATTTAAGCACAATTAAAAACTGACACAGAGTTTTTCTTTTCGCAAGTTTTGAGTTTAAGAGCTTGCTTTGAGAGCATCACTTTCGCAGCACGGATTAATTATTAAAGTTCAGGAAAAATTACATGAAGTTACTGATCATTGATGACGATCCGAATTATGGGCAGGCCATGACCTCGTTTCTGTTAGCACTTAATCACGAGGTACAGAGCATTATGGATCCCAAAATTGCCTGGAAAATAATTGAGGAAGATCCAACTCAGTTTGATGCCATTTTGCTGGACTTGATAATGCCCGGTATGAACGGGCTTGAACTACTTCGTAAGATACGTGACGCAGGGATCCCCCTTCCTGTCGTACTCGTTTCCGGATTTGCAGACTTGGAAGCTTCTGCTGAAGCTGTCCATTGGGGCATTTCCGGACTTGCGCTCAAGCCCTTTGTGCCGGGACAATTGACCAGGATATTAAGCAAAGTTGAAAAAGAATTAGGCTTTACACCACCGTCACAAGTCAAAGTGAAACTGGAAAATGAGGAAGAAGACGCGTTGACTATAAGTCAAGAAGTGAAAGTGCAAATCACGCAGTTGATGAATGATACAATTGATTGCTGGTACTCTTTCAGCGGAGGAAACAAGGCAAACCTGGCGGAACGTTCCGGAGTCTGGAAAATTAACATTGATGGAACAAGTCTGCGTACACGAACACTCGACCGTTACTTGAAAGCGGAAACTCTGCCCAACCGCCCAAAAGTGAAGAAAGTTTTAGACACTGCAAATTTTGTGATTGACACCAGTCCACCTTCTTCACGGCGCTACAGACTGGATACCAAATTACGCTTGCTTGAATTAACGCTGGACGCAATAGGATTCTGGAATCCGAGGAAGAAAATCAAAAAAAGTATTATCCGGAAAATGCGAAGAAAGTCGGCATTTAAAAAGGAACAATGAAAAACCCTGATTCTTGACAAACAGCAACGCAATCAGCAGGAATGACTCCCGGAAATCCAACTATTTCCGATGTTAGACCATTGTTGGTGCAGTTGATGATCCGCTCAGTCTAGTATTGGCAGCAGTGTACATTTCTCTCCAAAATTGAGCTGGCAATTGAATCTGAGATTTGGACTGTTAATCTGGATAACAGCATCCCTCAATCTCGTACTAAGGATAAATATCTCCATATTGACTCCATTCCAAAACGCCCCAAAATTGAAGAAGTTGTCAGGACTGCTCATTATGTGCTTTTTCATGGTGAGAGAAATACTGATCTGCGCAAATCTCTCGAAACCGGATTCAAGTCCGAAAAATCACTTCGACTCCCCTTCGACAGGCTCAGGACATCGTGCTCAGGAAACGGTTTTTAGAGATACCCTTAAACACTTATGACAAACAAATGAGTCATTATTACTTTTACGTGACCTACAAAACTAAAAGCATAATTTTGTCATCCCGGACTTGATACGGGATCCAGCGGAAATTTTTAATAACTTTCTCACCAGCTGATCGGAAAGCTGTTCCCCAATCACATCAAAAACAAGCATTTCAAATTCTTACAAGTTTCTGGATTCCCACTTCTGCGGGAATGACAACTATTGATGTTTTAGGAAAAAGTACAGAATTGTAAATAAATCACTACAGAGCCACAGAGTAAATTATAATAAAACAGTAGTCTGTGCTTTCGGTGGCTTTGTGCTTAAACACCTTTTGCGCAGTTTTTGACTTTTTGAAGGTTCTTCAAGATTGGAGAAGTATTAAAAAAATGGTCTACAAAATGTTCCTCACGTCTGCAACTGTAATGAATAACTTATCAGGGGTATCCAAAAAAGAGCTAAAGCCGAATTTTTCATAAAATGGCGCCATGCCTTCTTTAGAATCCACAATGATGAAAGGGAACGCTACGGTTTCACTGGCAGTCAGCAGTTTTGCTAATGCGTCAACGAGCAACCATTCGCCAAAACCTTTTCTCGAGTAACGCCGATCTACCGCAAGTCGTGCGATCAAACCTGCTGAATTAGCGTTTTGATGTTTTTTTCGCAAGCGGGGAGGCAAAGCATTAAGGTCAATAGTCGTCATGGTCAAGGAATAATAACCCTTGATAAATTGGGGATGTTGTTCATCTTCCAAAATGAAGGTTCTGGTATTATCCTTTTTTAGCTGTTGACTTGCCATCAACTGTAAATAATTGTTTAACGCTTTTACTCCGCAATCAAAACGCTTTCTGTCATGCCTGGATTTATCCAGTAACACAGATTTCATTCTTGGATTTTTGTCGCATAACGTTGTGTGGCTTCTTTTAGTCGATTAAGCTCTTTTGTTGGTTGATCCAAAGCTTTAACCAGCAGCAGGGCATCACGATGACTGAGTTTTAATGATTGCTCCTGATCGATAATTATTATTGCTTTCTCGACTGCGGCATTTAAGACAAATGAATTAAGGCTGGAAATTCCAGAAAGCGCAGCGGCCTTTGCTAATAAAGCCTGAGTTTCAGTGTCAACTCTAGCAGTAATACGTGGGGACATTGTGGACATATCTATCTTTCATATAAGTGTCAAAATGGCACATTAAGTATAGTATCACATTTATACTTTTCCCTGTCAAGATCAATTAATTATAATTTTGAAACAGTTTTTGAGGATTTGATTTATTTGGGTTTGTTAGTTTTTGATGTATTCTTAATTAGTGGTCATTCTGACTTTTACGGGAATGACAAACAAATGAGTCATTCTGACTTTTACGTGACCTACAAAACTAAAAGCATAATTTTGTCATCCCGGACTTGATACGGAATCCAGTGAAAATGTTTAATAACTTTATCACCAGTGGATCGCACATCTATTCTCCAATCAAGTCTGGAACAAGCATTTTAGGATTTTATAAGTTCCTGGATTCCCGATTTCGCGGGAATGATAACTTTTTACTTCTGTGTAAGGAATGAATAATGCGGAATTATTTAACTGTTAATCTTGTCTGCAGAAAACTTCAAAAAAACCTTTAGTGTTTCTAAGTGAACTTAGCGGCTAAAAATCCCAGTAGAGCCCCATTTCTTGAATCTTGAAAAGCAGCTGAAACGCCTTGCGACAACTATAATTTAATTTCTCCACCGGGCAAAAATTTGTCAATTTTTTGTTTGTATTTATTTAGGGACTATCGTAAAATAGTTATAACTGTTTTACGATGGAGATAAAAATGGAAAGATCATGGATGCAACCTTTAGCGCAATTACTGCGGGATAACAGGCAAATTGCCTTGGTTAGCGGAGCAAGACAGGTTGGAAAAACAACCTTGGCGCGACAACTGTTACTGGAGTTTAATTCAAAAGGCAACTATCTGAATTGGGATGATGTAGATCATCGGGAAATGATTTTGAAGGGGCCGGACGCGATAATTCAATATTTGGGACTAGATCAAATTTTTCCGGAAAAACCTTTGCTGGTTCTGGATGAACTCCACAAATACAAAGACTGGAAAATTTTTCTTAAAGGTTTTTTTGACCGTTATGAAAATGAGTTCAGTTTTCTTGTGACAGGAAGCGCGAGTCTCGATCAATACAGGAAAGGTGGCGACAGTTTGATGGGGCGTTATTTTTCTTATCGTCTGCATCCGCTTTCTATCCGTGAGTTAGCTGGAGAAGTGGATTCTGGAAAACTGTTGCAGTCTCCGATGCCATTGGATGCTGAAAAATTGAAAACACTCTGGCGTTTCGGAGGATTTCCGGAACCATTTTTACGGGGAAATGACCGTTTTATTAAACGCTGGCAGAATCTTCGTCAAGATCAGTTGCTGCGTGAAGATATACGTGACGCAACCTATATTCAGGAAATTCAACAGGTTCAACTTTTAGCAGTCCTACTCTGTAAACAAGCAGGAAAGGAAACAAAATACAGTACGTTGGCCCGTTCAATCAGGGTTTCTGTGGATAGTATCCGGCGTTGGTTGGATGTTTTGGAAGCCTTTTATTATTGTTTTCGCATCCGTCCATGGCATAAAAATATCGCCACGTCACTTCGCAAAGAACCACGTACCTACCTGTGCGACTGGTCGATGATTCCGGACGCGGGACAAAGAGCGGAAAATTATGTAGCCTGCCATCTACTTAAAGCCACCCAATGGTGGAGTGATTTAGGACACGGTAATTTCGATTTATTCTATCTTCGTACCAAAGAAGGAAAAGAAATTGATTTTTTGGTGACACGAGATCAAGTCCCGTGGTTTTTGCTGGAAGTTAAAAGTTCAAAGAATGCTCCACTAAATCCAAATCTGAAATGGTTTCAGCAAAAAACTGGAGCAGAATTTGCGGTTCAAATTTATTTTGACGGAGAAGGAGAAAATGTAGATTGTTTTTCAGTGCATAAACCTGTTAAGGTCTCAGCAGTTTCACTATTGGGACAATTGGTTTGAAAAATGGGACACTAAATTTGATTTGGTGCTTGAGGTATTAAGTGTAGAGAAAATTGAAGAGTTTACAAGGTGAAGTGATTAAAGTATGACAAAACACTCTGCAAAAATCAATTAAACCGCTTAGATCAACTTTAAGAAAATGATTTTACTAAATCAAAGGCAGGCGGTCGGTAGGATTCTTTTCTAAAAGTTGTCGGTCATGAAAGTAACGGATTGTGGTATTGGCGGAAGCATGGCGCGCGTAGGACTGAACTTTCTGTAAAGGTTCGCCCAACTCCAGTGCAAGTGTGATTGCGGTGTGCCGCAGATAATGCGCTGAAATATCTAAACCGACTGCTTTTCCCAATCGTGAGACAATGTCATTGATTCCTTTTCCTGACATTTGATGGCCGAGTGTACGGAAACCGAGTGAAGGAAAAACATGTGGAGAATCGATGTCGCTGCCCTGGAGTAACGTCCACCAGTCAGTTAATTCTTGATACAATTCCTGTCTTAGTTTGATCCTTTGCTCTTTACCACTTTTCGTCTGGCGTAGAACGGCGACGTGAAACGCACCATCCTGTACGATATCATCCCAACGCAAATCCGCCGCTTCGCCACGTCGCGCCGCGGTTAGATAAAGAAATTTCAGTACAAGTCCATTTCGAAATCGCAGCAACCGCGCGGTGCGTACGTCGTATTCCATAACCTGATTTGCCTCTATCATGGCATTGAGCTGCGAAACCTGGAGCGCCCCTTTACTGGTTGCCGTGTCAATTTTTTCCGCACGGATGATTGAGGCTTTGAAAGGATTTTGTTTAAGATAGCCAAACTCTGTCAGCACCTTGCAGACTTTACGCAAGGCACTCATGGTTTGGTTTATTGTGGATGCTTTTTTGCCCTGGGATTTCAAGTGGTTTTTGAATTCGAGCATCCGGAGAGGTTCGAAGTTCTCCATTTCTCGCAGCTCCTTGAGCTCTGCCCATTCCTGCAAATTTCGGAACGCACGCGCATAAGCACGTTGAGTATTGGCCGCATATTCGCCAAAAACTAGATTCAAAGCCTCACCTGGAGCAAGAGATGGTTTTTTAACAGCAACGGCTCCTGCTTCAGGATTTAGCGTTTCAGAATTTTGTTCTTCCACAGAAATAATTTTCATTCTACTGTTTTTATTCAAGGCTGAATCAGTATTGTAACCACATAAGGTGGATGACGTATCAAAAGCTCCATCGGCGGAGGCAGTTTCAGCAAATCAACCGAATTAAGAATTGAATGATCAAAATTTTCGGAACCGCTTGCTGTTAATAAACGTCTTTCAATCACCTTGCCAAATTTATCAATCTGCAGCCGTAATCGTGCTTTTAAGTTCTTGATGGAGCGATTACGGTTCTTTTGCCGAAAAAACATTAAATCTTTTTTGATTGTTTTCCAAATCAACTTATTGTAGCGTCTTTGGGCAATTTTGAATTGCAACTCTTCCAGCGGTAATTTGTCTTTCTGTTTCAGAATTACAGCGCTTTTGCTCAGCTCAGGTTTAGGCAAAATCTTTTTTGCGCTACTTTTTGCTTTTGGAGTGTCAGCAGTCATGCTTGCTGATTTCAAAGCAGCTAACTTTGAAAACGGCTGCGGATTTGTGTTCTCCACTGCCATTGGCGGCCGCACGTAACTTTCCATCCTGAGCACGACATTTGTCAACCTTTCTTCCGGAGTCAATCCACAAAGTATGCAATCTTCATGTTTGACTCGCCACCGTCGATTTTCTCCAATCATGACCAGTGTCAGTCGTTGAATTTCCGGCCTGCTTGCTAATAAAAACAAACTTGTCCGTGGAAATGTGGAGTGTACTTTCAGCATACATTTTAGTTGCAAACAAGAACGTTGTTCAGCAGTCTGTTCCATTTTGTGCAACGCTATTTCAAAAGCGCTTTGACGGCTCAAATCAAAGTTTCGTGCTAATTCGTTCCGTAAATTTTGAAGCAAGATTTGTTCCGAAAATCCTGGTGCAGAAGCTGAGTTTAATCCCATAACCACCGCACGTGGTTTGAAATCTTGTGGCCAAACTAATGTTGTTTGTGAAATGAAAAACAGCGCGCTCAGTATTGAAAAGATAGAGAACTGAAAAGAACGACTAGGGAAGTTAGCAGTGCACACAGAAAAGCCAAAATATTGAGAAAGGTAATCAACGAGACGGCCTTTTGTTATACAGTTGTGCAACAAATATGGCAAGAAGATGCAGAAAATTAGTAACAACTTAGCATCCTATTTAGGGCTTACTGAAAATATTTTTCTATTGTCATCCAGGACTTGATCCGGGATCCAGATTTCAAAGCCGGTTGAGTGCAAGAATATCTCCGCCCGCAGCCTCCGCATCAATCGGATCATGGGTTACGAGTAAGGTAGGAAGTTGTTTTTTTTCTGCATGAGCAAAAACCAAATTTCGGAAGCGCCCACGCAGTTCCTGATCAAGTTTGGAAAAGGGTTCGTCGAGCAGCAAGGCTTCCGGTTCAGCCAGCAAGGTGCGCATCAACGCAACTCTTGCCCGTTGTCCGCCGGATAGACTTGCGGGATCTCTTGCGGACATTCCGGACAGTTCAATTTCTTCCAGCGCTAGTTCTATTTTTTCTCCACGTTCCGTCCGCTTAATCTTTTGAGGCAGGGCAAAAGCCAGATTTTCTCCTACAGACAAATGCGGAAATAGCAGATCATCTTGAAACAAAATCCCCAGTTTTCGTTCATGTGGACTGACTTCATTCAACTCCCTTCCGTTCAACCAAATCTTTCCGGAAGTTTGAAAAATGGCCGGAAGTGTTCCGCACAAATGGGACAGCAAACTGGATTTTCCACATCCACTGGGTCCCATCATAGTCGTAACATGTCCCCCCTTCACTTCAAGGTTGAGTGCGCGGAACAGCGGTTTGCCGTCTATTTTCAGAGAAATGTTTTCTAGTTTTAACATTTTTTAATTTATGTCAGAGCAGCGCGGTTCCGGAAACGCCAGCGTGGAATGGCTAAGGCCATCAAAAGCGCGATCCACGGAAACAGAGCCTGCAAGAATCCGTAAACACCAATCACACGCCGGTCTGCGCCCGCGGCATAACTCACGGCTTCAGTGGTGAGTGTGACGAAGCGTCCTCCTCCTGCGAACAGAGTTGGCAAATACTGTGCGACGCTGACGGCAAATCCGATAGCCGACGCAACGAGCAGTGGTTTCAAAAGCAAAGGCAGTTTTATACGGAACAAAATCCTCAACGGAGAAGCGCCCAAACATTGTCCGATCTGTGGAAAACGCGCATCCAGGTTACGCCATGGATCTGCCAGTGTAAGAAAAATATATGGTAAAACAAACAGTAAATGACTCCAAACGAGCAACAGAAATGTGCCGTCCATTTCAAGTCGTACCGCTAAAATTTGGATGCCGAGTAAAAATGTTGCCTGCGGAATCAACAAGGGCAAATAAAGCAGCCACTGCGAACGAAATGAAAATCTGACCCGCCGCCACTGCTCATTTTCCAAACAACCCACTACTAAAAAAAGTGCAATCACTGCCGCAATCACCCCAACTTCCAGAGTCGTGAACGCGGTTTCACGCAAACTGTTCCAGTGCCTTTCCCAATTCCGCTGTGTCCAAATCTGCGGCAAAACATGAGGATACGGCCAACGCAAACTTAAAGACCAAAATGCCAAACCCAACACACTGAAAAATGCTGTTCCGAGTAAAAGAAAACCGCTCATTGCCGCAAGTTTGTTTGCTTCGTTTCCGGAACCACGTTTGCCGTTTGAAAGCCAGTTCCGCCATTTAATTAAGAGCAACCACTCTGAAACACGCCAAAAAATCAGTGATGCCATTGTGAGTCCCAAAAGCAAAACCGCACCAGCTGATGCCAAAAAACGAAATGACAAATCCGGATTGTCGATCCAGCGTAAAATCAGCACCGCAAGCGTTGGTGGTGTGGTGGGCCCCAGGATCAATGCCACATCAACGACAGACAGAGAAAACGCCAGTACCGCAAAAACAGGTAACCGAATCAAGGGATAAACCTGCGGCAAAACCAGTTTCAGCCAACTGCGGAAATTCCCATAACCCAGAGATTGTCCGATGCGAAGGTATTCCCGCGCACGGATTTGAGGCAAGGCGGCAAGAATCATCAGCAGCAAATATGGTGTTTCTTTTAAGACTAATCCGAAAATCAAACTCAGACCAAAAGGATCTTGTACTGTCACCAATTCAGGTGGTGTTTCCCATCCCAGCACCAGCAGAGAAAACCAGCGAATAATCCAACCGCTTGGTGCAATTAAAAACGCCAACCCCAAGGCAATTGCCGCATGAGGTACCGCGATCAAAGGAATCAAACCTCGTCGCACAATTACAAATAAACGGTTTATTTTATTATTATTATTTCCGGAAAGACTTTCGCGCGAAAGCATTGCGGCCAGTAGAATTGCCAAAGACAAGGAAATTAATGTTGCGGCAATTCCAGAAAAAAGAGTCAGCCAGACTGAATACGGAAGCGCCGGATGTTCGAGCAATTGGCGGAAAATATCAAAATGAAATTGATTTCCGCCCAGGTCAGGAAAGTAGCCCAGGGCCGGAAGCAGGACGCCGAATAGTCCTGCCGAAATGGGAAGCAGAAACAGAAGTTTGGTGAGAATGGGGAAAGCAGGAAGGAAACTCACTGCCCGTAGCGTCGTTGCCATTCTGCGTCAAGTTGGTTTTTCCAATCCGGATGCGGATTCGGCTGAGTTGGTCCGAGTTTTTCCGGTGCTAAAGTTGCAATTCCGAGCGGCAACGATTTGAATTTTTGCTGATCCTGCGCAGCAAGTTTTGCGATTGACAGAACCGTACTGTCCCCCCAGATTTGCGGATTTTGTTTTTGCATTTGTGCTTCCGGACTCAAAAGGAAATTTGCCACAATCATCGCACCTTCACTTGATCCGGAATTGAAAGGAATTGCGACAAAGTGTGTGTTACCGATCGTACCTTTTTTCAGCACAAAAGTTCGGGCGCTTTCCGGAAGAGAACCATTGGCAATGGCCGCAGAAGTCGCGGATGGATTAAACGAAAGCGCGATGTCGAGTTCACTGTCGTTGAGCATTTGCTGCTGAACGGAACTGCTGGCAGGAAAACTTTTTCCGGAACGCCAAAGCAGCGGATGCAGCTGATTCAGATAATTCCAAAGCTGAGCAGTGGTTTTGGTAAACGCCGCTTTGCTTTTTACGGAATGATTCAGTACTTCCGGATTTTCAGTCAACTCAATCAGCGCCTGCATAAGAAAAGTAGAACCGAGAAAATCAGTCACGTGCGGATAGCTAAAGCGTCCCGGATGCCTTTCGGACCACTGCAGCAGTTCCGGAATACTTTTTGGCGTTTCGGAAACTCGTGCTGAGTCATAAACAAAGTTGAATTTAGCCATCCCCCACGGCGCCTCGTAACCGTCAACTGGCACATGAAAATCAATCAGCGTCGTTGGTTTTCCTTTGAAATCAACCAATTTGAAATTTGGGAGATTTTCCGTAAATGGTCCGTAAAGCAATTCGTTTTCCTTCATTTTGGCGAAATTCTCACCATTGATCCAGATCAAATCAACCGAACCATTGTTGGTGCGTCCCGCAGCTTTTTCCGCTAAAACCCTTGAAACTGCGTCAGCGGTGCTTGCAAGTTTGACGTGTTTGAGAATCACGCCGTGATCGTCTTTGACTCTACTTCCTACCCAGCTGATATAGGCATTGATTTCTTCGGAACCGCCCCAGGCGTTCCAGTAAACGGTTTGTCCTTTGGCTTTTTTGGTGATGTCCTCCCACGAATTCCCGTAGGCGGAAAAACTAGTGAGTAGCAAAAAAATTATTGTAATAATTAAATAATATAGCGGTTTTGCAGTAGTTCCGGATTTGGTGGAAGAAATTGTATTGAAATTAATATTCATCTGAGTTTTGAATGAGAAAAGTTAAAAAGGAAATGAACTGCAAAGCATTATTGCATAAGCGAGTCTCGACTCTTTTGAGATAAAGGCGAAACGCTTTTAAGTAAAATATTTTCATAGGATTCTCTGTCAAGAGTACTCCAGATATAAGCCGGAAGTGTAACTGCAACAAAGATTATCAAGACCCACATAATTGCTTTAAGCAGTCCATGCATGTTAATCTTTCAGCAAAGGTTCATCCGGAAATTGCTAGATAATCTTGACGGCATCACAAAAGTCTGTAATCCGCGATTTGTCATTTCGACCGTAGGGAGAAATCTTAATGATATTATAGTGGTAACTTTTACAAGATTTCTCGCTTCGTAAGCAATGACACGGTTTTAGGACTTTCCATATCGGCATCGATCTTCAGCAGATTGGCAGCATGTGAGTTGCGTTTCCACTGATTTTGTAGTCGAACACTAGAGATAATTATTACAAAACTGAATGGCCAATATGTTGAATGAAAATGAAGTAAAAGAAAAGATTATAACTCTGCTTTCCGGAATGCAGTGCGCAACTCTCTGCCTTCCTGCAAAAGCGTAGTAACTGAATCCAGGTGAATGTCCGCAATTCTTGTTCTCAACAGGATTCGAAATCTGGATCCCAGATCAAGTCCGGGATGAGAAAAGAAAATATTTTCAGGGATCAAAGTTTATTCGTTATTGTCCATGTTGTTCAAAAAACTTTCGTAATTATCTGGTGTGATAATATCGGATATGGCCTGCGGATAGTTGTTGATAAACGTTTTCGGAATCTTGGCTCGCCCCGAAGATTTCCACTTAAATTCCCAAGCACGAAGTTGTCCATCATACTCCTCCAGGTAGTCAATTTTCTGCTGTGCGTGTGTGCGCCAGAAATAGTGATTGGCCTTAATGTTTGCGTGGCTTCGGGACTTCATTCGTTCGGTGATGAGATAATTTTCCCAAAGCGCGCCTACATCATTACGCAATATGAGCGGATTAAAATTATTGATAATCGCGTTACGTATTCCATTGTCATAAAAATAAATTTTACGACTTTTCTTCAACTCATTTCTTAAATTACGGCTAAAAGTTCTAAGTCGGTAAATTATGAAAGATTTTTCCAACAATAGAATGTAACGCTCGACTGTGCTGTTATCAAGTCCTGTCATTCTAGCCAGTTCATTGTATGAGACCTGTTGACCCAATTGCAGTGCAATTGCCTGTAACAGTCGCTCCAGTCGATCTGGTTTCTTGATTTGTTCCCATGTCAGTATATCTTTATAAAGATAGCTGTCAGCGAGTTGCTGGAGACGTGCTTTACGATCTCCCGGATGAGTCACTATTTCGGGATAACTTCCGAAAATCAGTCGATCTTCAAGCAATCTTCGTTCATCGATTGCGCCATAATGCGACTGCAGTTCTTGCCAGGAGAGGGGATATAGATGAAATTCCCATTTTCGTCCTGTAAGCGGCTCGTTGATTCGATTGGCCAACTCAAACGCAGATGATCCAGAAGCAAAGACCTTCACACCCTCCAGATTGTCCACAATCAACTTGATGGTCAAACCGATGTTTTCGATTCTTTGAGCTTCATCAATGACAATTATTTTGTGATGACCAATCAGATTTCTTAAGCGTGTAGATGTAGTGTTAGAAAGTTGCTCGCGTGTGTCCACCTCATCCCCGTTAAGCCATAGGGGGGGCGGATTTGTGTCCTTAAACAGAGTTTGCAATAATGTCGTCTTGCCCACCTGCCGCGGACCCACAAGGATAATAGCCTTGTTGTCATCCGCCCTTTGTAATATCAGAGGGGTAATATTTCTATAAATCATAGAGCTAACCCAAAATATTTATATTAAATTTTTGGTTTTAACCGATTAATTTAGATAATAGCCCTGTTAATTCAAAATGTCAACTCTATTTGATTTCTATAATTATGAATCATTTTCCGATTCAAATGCATTGAGAAATTGCTACAAAAACCATAATAGTTTTTTGAT
This sequence comes from SAR324 cluster bacterium, assembly GCA_016764995.1. Taxonomy (GTDB): domain Bacteria; phylum SAR324; class SAR324; order SAR324; family NAC60-12; genus Arctic96AD-7. Next base: position 26,362 of record JAESQU010000043.1, read on the forward strand.
TTTAATTTTTATTCATGTGTTGCCGAAATTAACGTCTCCAGGAGTGAAATTTTTCCAGCCAGCGTAAAACGCCGGCGGGAGCGTGATTTTTACGCCAGGCACCAGCCAGCATTTTGTTTGCTTCTGACATGGTGGGATAGGGGTGAATTGTACCCAAAATTTTGTTGAGTCCGATTCCGTGTTTCATGGCCAAAGTAAATTCGGCCAGCAAATCACCGGCGTGAACTCCGCAAATTGCCGCGCCCAGGATTTTATCTTTCCCGGGCGGAGTAATGACTTTGACTTTGCCGTAATCCGCACGGTCGGTGATTGCACGATCCAAATCGTCGATGCCATAAGTTGTGACTTCGTGCGGAATGTTGTTTGCTTTTGCTTCATCCTCGCTGAGTCCAACCCTTGCCAGTTCCGGATCGGTGTAGGTACACCACGGAACAACAGAATAATCCACCGCAAATTTTTTGAAAGGCGCAAAAAGGGCGTTGACGGTGGCATACCACGCCTGGTGTCCGGCCATGTGAGTGAATTGATATGGTCCCGCCACATCCCCGCAAGCGAAAATGTTAGGAATGCTGGAGCGCAAATACTTGTCGACTTTGATAGTTTTGTTTTTATTCAGTTTCACTCCCAGATTCTCCAATCCAAAGCCGGAAGTGTTTGGAACACGTCCGACGGCAACCAAAATATTATCCACATCCAAATGTTGTTTATCGCCGTGTCTTGAAAAATGAATTCGTGATGTGTCTCCAAGTTTTTCGATACGCTCAATGCTTGTTTCATCCAGCAAATTAATGCCGTCTTTTTCAAAAGAATCACGGATGAACTGCACCATATCCAAGTCTTCGCGCGGTAAAATTCCGCGATCAAGATTAATAATTGTTACTTCAGATCCGAGTCTCCGGAAAGCCTGTCCCAATTCTGAACCGATTGGACCGCCGCCGATCACAGCCAGATGTTTTGGTTGTTTACGGAGTTGCCAGAGATTGTCTGAATGTGAAAACGGAACATCTTCCAAGCCCGGAATAGGCGGAATAAAAGGACTTGCGCCGGTTGCCACCACGATGTTTTTTGTCGTCAATACACGACCATTGACTTCAACTTCATGCGGGGTGCGAATGGTGGCTTCGCCGAGATGACATTCTACACCAAGTGAGGTAAAACGCTCCACGCTGTCATGGGGTTCGATTTTAGCGATGATGTCCTGTACCCGTTCCATCACTTGAGCAAAATCGATTTCGTAACTTACATTTTTCAAACCGTAGAGGGAATGTTTTTTCATCAGCTGAACAGCCTTTGCGCTGCTGATGAGAGCCTTGCTGGGAACACAGCCGGTGTTGAGGCAATCGCCTCCCATTTTGTGTTTTTCAATCAAGGCAACTTTGGCTTTGACTGCGGCTCCGATAAAAGAACTGATTAGTCCACCGGAACCCGCGCCGATGCAAATAAGGTTATAATCTGTTTTAGGCATTTGCTTTTCCCCGCTTTGTTTCAATGAATGAAATTAGTTTTTTTACCAGTAACGGAAATATTCCCAGCAGGACGAATGAGCCAATTAGTGTCGGTGAAAGTATGTCGCCTAAAGATTCAATTTTTGCGAGTTCTGAACCGGCGTTGATATAAACCAGGGTTCCCGGAAGCATTCCCAACTGGCTCACCCAGTAAAAGGTGAAAGCGCGTAGCGGAGTCAAACCCATGCCCATGTTGATCACAAAAAATGGTACAACCGGTAAAAGGCGCAAAGTAAATAAATAAAATCCACCGTCCTTTTCTATGCCGGAATTTATGGTTTGCATTTGTTGCTTAAAACGACCCTGAACCCAATCCCGCAACAAAAATCTGGAAATTAACATGGCGAGTGTCGCGCCTATTGTGCTGGCGAATGAAACTACTATTGTGCCGCTCAGCAAGCCGAAAAATGCGCCGCCGCCCAAAGTCATCCAGACCGCGCCTGGAAGTGAAAAGGCGGTCATGATTACGTAAATCATAAAAAAACCGCCCAGCATCAAAAGGGGGTTATTCATGTAATATGAAGAAAATAATGCTTTTGAAGATTTTAGATATTCGAGAGAAAAATACTGTTGGAAATCGAAGGCGAAGAAGAATACAACGGCAATGGAAAAAATTGCAATCAACAAAATAAATTTGATCTGCTTTTTATTAACAGTCATATTTTTGAAATTATTCCAATGTGACAGGAAAGGAAATTATAAGGAGAGAACAAATTAATTAAAATTTACTGCTCGCGCAATGTTTGTTTGATACGTTCTCTCGATTCATCCGGCAATTTAATTTCCTCATTTGCAGAAGCATCGTCCAGACCTAGGAAAATTTTACGCAGTGCAAGCATTTGTTCTTTAACGGCAGTGCATTTGCGACACATCAGCAGATGAGTCTGCAGGAGCAAGCGTTTTATCGGCGAAAGCGAAACATCCATTTTTTCTGACAAAAGCAACGAGGCTTCTTCACAAGTAAGCATAAATTTCAAAATTCCTCCTTGTATTTTGGAGTTGGCAGTGGTTGATCCGGAAGGCGAATACTGCACTGAAAATAATGTCGAATGCAGATTGGGTTTCTTACAATGTCCATTAGTATTTATTTTAGAGAAAGTGAGGGAAAGCCTTTTTTCAAAAAACAATCCTTCAGTAGTGAACGTGCCCGGAACATCAACACGCTGAAATTAGAGGCACTTATATCCAGTTCCCTGCATATCGTTTCTGTTGATTCATTTTCAATATCCCGCATCACAAAAACTTGTCTAAATCGCTCAGGCAAGGCATCCAGACATTCTCGGAGAGTAAGGCGTAATTCTTTTTGCTCCAGAATTTCTTCCGGATTAAGTCGAATTGATTCTGTATCCTGAACCATCTCTGTTGATTCAATGGCGGATTGCGTTACAACTTCACCGCCATCAGGATAATCTTCGAGTGATTCCGGTTTTTTCCTACGGTAATGATCAATGATTTTGTGACGCAGAATACTCACAAGCCATGTTTTTGCTGAAGATTCACGCCTGAAACACTCCCAGTCTTTCAATGCGGAAATGAAAGTAATTTGTACCAAATCTTCCGCAAGTTCGTGGCTGTTAACTCGGTTGCGTGCAAAACGATAAAGCAAATCACCATGTTCCTCCACCAACTCTGATATTTCCTCAAGTGGACTTTCCGACTCAGCGGTCTTGTTTAAATCAGCCATCAAGTTGCCATCTCAGTTGCAAGAAGTTTATTTTTATCAAAAATTAATTCTGTCTGTTGATTTTCAGCAACTACAAGTTGTCCGCACGCGCCTTGAATATCCTGCCCTTTCGAAATTCGCAGAGGCGCCACCACATTATGATCAAGCAGATACTTTTGAAACTTCCGGGATTGTTTTTCAGTCGGCGCTTGGTATTTGTTTGCCGGATCAGAGTTGTATGGAATCAGGTTTATTTTGAATTTAAGTCCGTGCAACAAACGAATCAAACCTTTCGCGTCTTCAATTGAATCAGTCAGATCGCGAATCAGAATGTATTCAAATGTGATACGTCTGCGTGATTCCAGTGGGAATTCACTGCAAACCTTCATCAGTTTTTCCAAATTGTATGCAGTGTTTACAGGCATCAGTTTTGAGCGCACTTCGTCTGTGACTCCATTCAGGGAAATTGCCAGATTGGCTTTTATTTTTTCATTACCGAATCTCCGGATCTTCGGTAAGAGTCCGGAAGTGGAAACGGTGATACGGCGCTGCGAAAAATTAAATCCGTGCTCATCAGTCAGAATTTCCAGAGCCTGCATTAGATTTTGATAATTATGAAAGGGCTCGCCCATTCCCATAAAAACGAGATTCCGCAATTTTTGTTCTGCCGGAATATCATGATAAACTGCCAATACCTGATCAATAATTTCTGCTGTTGTTAAATTACGGATCAAGCCCATCGTACCGGTCATGCAGAAATCACAACCCATACCGCATCCTACCTGAGATGAAACGCAGATCGTATTGTGGTTCGTGTGGGGCATAAAAACCGCTTCAATGCTTTTTCCGTCTTCCAGCAACAAACGGTACTTGATTGAACCATCCCGAGAATGTTGTTCCTCTGCCTTTTTGAGTGAACTTATCCAAAAATTCTCTTCGAGCATTTTCCGAGTTTCTTTGCCAAGATTCAGCATTTCGGAGAAGCTTCCAACCCTCTGTTGATAAAGCCAATAAAAAACCTGATCCGCGCGGTATGCTTGTACCTTACTCTGTGTCTTGGCTTTTTCCACCATCCACTCGCGCAGATTTTGACGTGTCCAGTTTTTTATATTGTCCAGTTTTGGCATTTGGAATTTGGAAATATAACTATTTTTTTGAATATGTTATTCTTCATGATAAATAAATGCTTGAGTCTGGTCAAGTAGGAGTAGTTTCAATTCAAAAAAACTCATTTCAGAAATTGGTCAACAAATGAAATGTCTAAAATGCGGATGGTCCAATTCAGACACCGCGGCATATTGTCAAAATTGCCATGCATATTTGGCGGAACCGCCCGGAATGGAATCGTTAAATACCTTCAAGGCACTAATTTTAAGTCTGTTATTCACCGGAATATTCTATCTGGTTTTTCCGATGCCCATAATTCGCAGCGAATATTGGCATCAATTGTTTTCCGGACGCATCTCAGAAACAATTTTTGCACTTATACTTTGGTCTTTATTTTTGATTTTTTTCAAGTGGCATCAGTTTCGCCAACAGCATCGGGCCTATGTGGCTTTCAGGAATCAAGTTCTGCATGACTCTTTGTCAAAGGGAATTTACGTAAAGGATGTTGATGAACGGATTTTGGAAATCAGCCAGTTTATGCAGGAGCAAAAAGTAAAAAGATTTCAGGACAGCATCATTTTCCGGAGAGTGCGCCGTACCTTAAGGCATCTGAAAGCCATTCCAAAAAAGGAGGAAATAACTTCGATTTTGAATTACCAGGCAGAGATCGACCACAACCGTATGCAAAGCGGCTATGCACTTTTAAATGTGTTTATCTGGGCAATTCCAATTCTTGGATTTATCGGCACAGTTTTTGGAATTGGACAATCAATCGGCGAATTTTCAGATTTCATTCGCAGTACCAGCGGTACAGATTTGAACACGCAAATGCGTTCAGCCCTCGGCGGAGTTACAAGCGGTTTGTCGGTCGCGTTCAGCACCACATTCATTGCGCTTGTCGGTGTTGTACCAATTATGATGCTCGCGTCTTCTTTGCGCAAAAATGAGGATGATTTGCTGCTCAGTGTCGAAGAATACTGTCTGGAAGATTTGCTGCCTAATTTACATGTACGTCCCGGAGATGATCTGCTGGATGACGCTGTTAGTGAACATCTGGAGCAAATGGCGGAATTTTCCGAAAATTGGCGAAAACAAGTTTCACCTGTGCTTGAATCCGTGGAACAGCATTCAAGAGGTTTGGCTGCACAAGTTAGCGGATTGCAACCTTTGATACAAAATTTCAGCGAAACGTTATTTGACGCGAAAGTTGAAATGAGTAACAGCAAAAAAGAAGAAAGTGAGAAAGAAAAGTCCGCTAAAATGAAGAAAGAAGTCATGCAGGACAAGCAAGATCAAACGGCCAACCACCCATCGTCAAATCAATGAGGCATGTCTCTCAATCACCCAGAGTGACTCTTTTTCCATTTCTGAGTGTCCTGCTCAGCACAATGGGGATATTGGCTTTTCTTTCCATCAGTTTTTTACTTGTAGTTCCACAAGACGCAGATTCACCCTCAACACCAAAACGCATACAGTTTGAATGGGTGGGCGCACCAGGTTATGTCAAACCAATTTTCATACGCTGTTACGCGGATCGTGTTGAATATTATAATATGTTTGAAAATGAGGATTACAGCCTTAGTCTTGATGAATTGTTGGATCAACTTCAGGGAGAAAATCCGAAACTGCTTACGTATTTGTTTCAACTCTTGCAACTAAATATAAGAATAAAAAAACAGTTTGGAAAAACAGAATATTACCCACTTTTATTGGTATATCCTGAGGGTGTATTAACTTCAGAGTTATTGATGGTTGTGATTGAAAAGATAGGAGGATTGAATTTCGGACTGGAACCTATGCTGCCAAACTGGGAGGTTCCATACCAGGGACTAAAATCTGCGGGATGATAAATGTTTGTATGAGAAACCGTATAGTATTTGGTCTATTTATTTTTTGGATATTTTGGTTTTCCTCAGGTTGCCAGGGATTTTTAATTCCCCCTCGAGATGCACAGGAAAGTAGATTACGCAGTGCAATCCGGATTCATCCCGGACATGAATTAGGTTACGTCCGACTGGCCAAATATCTTGAAAGTCAGCGACGTTACACCGAAACTTTTTCGGTGCTCCGTATAGGCCAGAAGCAGATTCCGGATTCGATCGCACTCATCCGATTGGAGGGCGGGCTTTTTCAAGGTCTAGGTTATTTTAGTGATTCCGAAAAATATTACTCCACGCAAATTCGCAAACATCCTGACGAAGCACTGCTTCATTTAGATCGTGCCCAACTATACTGGCGCATGGAAAAACCGGAGAGTGCCCTTAATGATATACAAAAAGCACTCGCTTTAATGCCGGATTTATTTGAAGCTCTTTTTTTTAAAGGAGTGATTTTAGACCGGAAGACTGCTCCAAATCTTCCGGATCATTCTGAACAGGCACTTGCCGCGTTTATTGCCGCCAGTGAAATCAATAACCGGAACCCCGAACTTTGGTTGCGAATTTCTGCTTTGTGGGAAAGACGCGCTGATATGAACAAGGCAAAACTGGCGATGCTGCGCGCAGTTGAGCTTTCTCCGGAATCAAAACTATACCTCCGTCGACTTACTGTTTTACAGGAAAAAGAGCTGGATCATGCAAGTCAGGAAAACTCAGTAAAAATTTCGGAAGCTCTTCGGCAAACTCTTTTACATATGCTCATATTGTTTCCGGAAAATAGCTGGGTACAGGCGCATTATGGAAATTGGGCCTGGACACAGAATCAGTTTGTTTTGGCAGAAAAACACCTTGGACGCGCACTTGAATTAAACTCGAATTATCCCTGGGCCAGTTTCCGTTTGGGAGTTGTTTTCCTCTCCCAGGAAAAATGGGAGTCCGCGCTGTTCTCTTTTGAAGAAGGATTAAAAAATGATCCGAAAAACGAATGGGCACTTCAGCAGGTCGGACACGTACTTGAAATGCTCGAAAGAAATGAAGAGGCAATTGTACGTTATGAATGGCTGATGAAAAATTTTCCGGTAAACCTGCTGGTCATCAATCGCCTGAACAGCTTGTATTGGAAAGAGTTTTTGTTTGAAAAAGGTGAGGATACTCTTTTACGTGGACTGGAAGAATTTCCGACAGAAACCAAGTTAATTGAGAAACTGGTTTCTTACTATGAATCACACAGGCTTTTTGAAAAAGCCGCAAATGTTTTGTCGTCCTTTGTTCAGTTGGAACCCAACAATTCCGCTGCGCTTGCTAAAATAGGTTATTATGAAAATAACTTAAAACGACCAGAAAAAGCCTTGATTTGGTTTGAAAAAGCGTTGGCTGTTTCACCTGATTTTGAATGGGCACATATTCAAAAAATTGGTTTACTACTGAAAACAGAAAATGTAGAAAAAGCGGAAAAAGAACTTAAAAACTTCCTCAAGCAAAAACCTGATTCTGAATGGGCACTCCTCGAGTTATCCCAACTGAAATTGAAACAGGAGCAATTTTCAGAGGCGGAGGACTTACTCAATAAAGGTCTCGAACTTCACAAAGATTCCCCGGGCTTATTGCAAACTCAAGGTCGTTTGTACAAACTGCAGGAACGTTGGCAGGAGGCGGAACAAGTTTTTTTAAAACTGGTGAAATTGCGTCCAAATAATTCTATGCTGCTGACACATTTGGGATTTACTCAATGGAAATTGAACAAAATTGAAGAAGCACGGCTGAACATAACACAAGCGCTGTATGAAAATCCCGGCAGTCTCTGGGCCTGGAATCTCCATTTGCTTTTGCAGCCTGAAGTTCAACAGCGCCGCTGGATCGGTGAAGAACTTTCTGTGCTGATCCCTGTTTTAAAAGCACTTGTGAGTCAAACTCCTGATAAAGCCTGGCAGAAAATCACTGCGGTTCGAACCGATCCTTTTACTCGGCAGGTTTTGAAAAATTTACACTACTTGTTAGAAGGCGCTCCGGCAGAAATTATCATGGAACCACAGGATTTGACATCAAAACATCTTCCACCATGGATGCATGAACAGTGGGGCTACTTTCATGAAATGCTGGGTAATAGAGAGTTGGCGGCAAAACATTTTGAAGTCGTTTCAAAAGCACTTCCGGACAACGCCTGGATTCATGCCCGTTTGGGATGGGTCAATGAGAGACTGGAAAATTTTGAAAAAAGCCGTAAGCACTACAGCAAATTTTTACAGAAACATCCTCAGGCGTTTGATGTCAGTTTTCGCCTGGCCAACATTCAAACTTTATTAGGCAACGAAGCCGCAACTATTGAGCTTTATGAAAATATAATTGCTATGCGTCCAGACGACGATTTGGTACTGAACAACCTCGCCTGGATCTATCTAACGGCGCAAGACAGGCCGTTGCGTAATATTGAGAAGGGTATGGGCTTAGCCCAAAAATCGGTGGAACTGTTGCCTACAATAGATAATTTAGATACTTTGGCCGAAGCCTATTTTCAGTCCGGTGAAATAAAGAAAGCGATTGAGATTATCCGTAAGGCAGCCAGTGATGTCGATTATCCTCCTAAACGTCATTCCTATTTGCGCAAGCAGTTGCTCCGTTTCCGCAAAGGCGATACTGACGCAAACCCTCCGACTTTATCATGAAAATAATTTTCAGCACAGTTTTGCAAAAAAATTGTTGACAAAATTTTGATTTAGGTCTAGGCTCGTATCCTTTAGCTAAGAAAGTTCATCAAAAAGTATTGTTTGAGTAGCGTTCATGGGTAGCCATGGTTTTATGAATTTTCTTGGACATGACTTGGTAATCTGTATTCTCATCTTTTTTTGTAGGGAAAGAATCTGGCATTTATACCAAGTTTTTTGGTAACAGAAGGACAAGCTTTTAAAGAATTATTAGTTTTGTCTAGCTGTTGTAATTCGATTTAATTTATTTTGGCATTCATGTTTGCACTTGCAAACAAAGTTTCCAA
>JAESQU010000044.1 GCA_016764995.1 SAR324 cluster bacterium
AAAAATGAAACAATTGCTGACTTTAAAAATCAACGGTGAATCCCACGAGGTTTGGACTGCCACTCACAAAACCTTGCTGGAAGTTTTGCGTGAAGATTTACGTCTCACCGGAACAAAACACGGATGTGAACTTGGTGAGTGTGGGACGTGCTCGGTACTGATTGACGGTGATCCGATTCTGTCCTGTCTCGTTTTACCGGTTGAAGTACAGGGGCGTGATATTCAAACAATTGAAGGTTTGGCAGAAACCGGAAGGTCCGGTGCCAACGTAAAACCGCATCCATTGCAAACCGCCTTTGCCGAACAGGGCGCATCGCAGTGCGGTTACTGTTCTCCGGGAATGTTGATGACTGCCAAAGCCTTGCTGGATAAAAATCCAAATCCGGATTCACAAACTATTCGGGAAGCATTGTCCGGAAATTTGTGTCGCTGTACAGGCTACTCAAAAATCATAGAAGCCGTCGAGCAAGCCGCCGAAGAAATGCAAAAAGGAGCAGCGTATGGCTGAGGAAATGAGGGGCGCAAATGACTTCCAATGGATCGGGAAATCCTGGGCTCAAGTAGATGGTCTGGCAAAAGCCAAAGGCGAAACGGTTTATGCCGATGATATGTTTTTGCCCCGGATGCTTTATGCCAAAATGCTGCGTAGTCCTCATCCGCACGCACGTATCAAAAGCATTGATGTTTCACAGGCACTTAATCGTCCTGGAGTGGTCGTGGCCATGACCGGAAAGGATGTTCCTATTCCTTACGGGATTTTGCCGGTCAGTCAGGATGAGGAAGCTTTGTGTGTGAATAAAGTCCGCATGATCGGTGATCCAGTGGCGGCAGTGGCAGCCCTTGACGAAGAAACCGCGGAAGCCGCACTGGAAGATATTGTGGTGGAATATGAACTTTTGCCTTCCATTTTGTCGATTGAAGACGGCTTGAAGGAATTGGAAGAGTCAGAACTTCAGGATGCTCAAATTCACGAATACGCCGATTCCGGAAATATTCACAAACAGGTCGCGTTGGAATTTGGCGATACAGAAGCCGGATTTGCGGAAGCCGATTTTTCGCGGGAAGAACTTTTTTATTACGAAGGCAATACTCATTTGCCGATGGAACAGCATGCGGCGGTCGCTCAACATGGCGCCGATGGACGCGTAACGCTTTGGTCTTCCACGCAAACGCCGCATTATGTTCACATTGCGTTGGCCAAAGTTCTGGAAATGCCGACCAGTCAAATCCGCGTAATTGCTACTCCAGTTGGCGGCGGATTCGGCGGAAAAACGGATCCGTTTCAACATGAAATTGTTGTATGTAAATTAGCAATGATGACGGGGCGTCCGGTGAAAATGACGCTGACCCGCGAAGAAGTTTTTTACGCGCATCGGGGACGGCATCCGGTTTTGATGTGGGTTAAAGCCGGAATGAAATCAGACGGTTCGATAACGGCATTGCATTTCCGTAATTTTCTAGATGGCGGTGCTTACGGCAGTTACGGAGTGGCGAGCACCTTTTACACGGGTGCGCTACAGACGGTGACTTATCCGATTGCGAATTATAAATTTGAAGCAATGCGCGTTTTCACCAACAAAGCTCCGTGCGGACCCAAACGTGGACACGGCACACCTCAACCTCGTTTTGCGCTGGAAGTTTTGCTTGATAAATTTGCGGAAGATTTGGGGTTGGATCCAGCTGAATTACGTTTGCGGCACTTGGTGCCGGACAACAGCTTAACTGTGAATCATCTCACCGTGACCACGAACGGTTTGGGGGAATGTCTGCGCAAAGTCACCGAGGCTTCCGAATTCAAAATACGGCGTATAGAATCGAATTCCGGCAAAGGTTTTGGCTTAGGATGCGGTTCTTATTTGAGCGGCGCCGGACTGCCGATTTACTGGAATAAAATGCCGCATTCCGGAGTGCAAATCAAAATCGACCGTGGCGGCGGAGTAACAGTTTTTTGCGGAAGCACGGACATCGGACAAGGTTCAAATTCTGTGCTGGCCGGAATTGTGGCTGAGGAACTTGGAATTCATCTTAATAATGTGATTGTGGTGACAGCCGACACAGATTTAACTCCGGTTGATTTAGGGAGTTATTCCAGCCGTGTAACGCTGATGACAGGAAATGCAGCCATTGACGCGGCACGACCTTTACGTGAAAAAATATTAACTGCCGCAGCCGAAGTTTTGAAAATTCCAACAGAGAAGTTAATCCTCCGGAACGGAAAAGTTACCACCAAAAATGGTGCTGGAGAAGCTGTTTCCTTTGAAGACGCGGTTCAATGGGCGGAAGCAAAATTCGGAACTCTCGGCTCAGTCGGCAGTTATACACCTCCTCGCCGCGGCGGAAAATTTAAAGGCGCGGGCGTTGGTCCATCTCCAAATTACAGCTATTCCGCCTGCGTCGCCGAAGTAACATGTGATCCGGAAACCGGTCTATACAAAGTAGATAAACTCTGGTTGGCTCACGACATAGGACAGGCCATCAATGAAAAACTTGTCATTGGACAAGTTGAAGGCAGCGCGTATATGGGTTTGAGCGAGGCGATGATGGAGGAACAAGTTTATCGAACCGGAAAATCAGGATCTTCCGGAGGCATCGGTCCTGCAGGACTGCACAAAATTCCGTCGATGTTGGATTACAAAAGTTTGACCTCGCTGGACATGCCTGAAGTCGAAACCATTTTAGTTGAAACGCACGATCCGGAAGGACCTTATGGTGCGAAAGAAGCCGGACAAGGGCCTTTGCTGCCGATTATGCCCGCAATCGCAAATGCAATTTACAATGCCGTCGGAGTACGGATTGACGAAGTTCCGATTACTCCGGAAAAAATATTTCAGGGTTTGCAGGATTTGAAAAAAGGGAAATCAGGAAGAATCGGTCCGAAGACTTTTCCACAAATCAAATTCCCGGAACCGATCCATGTTGCGCCTCCTGAGTGAATATTGACTAAATTTATGATAATTGGTGCCAAAGCAATGAGCCCTAAAACTGTGTCATTCCAGGCGAAGCACAGCGTAGACCCGGAATCCAGGGGGACTGCCTCAATTCTTCTATTCAACTTTATTTTAAAGCTGGATCCCGGATCAAGTCCGGGATGACAAAAACATATTTTCAGTATAACCTAATTATTTTTGACAATTTTAAATAATGTACGATATAGACATGAAAAAAATAATTTGGAAGAGAGTCATCGTCACTGTTTTCTGTTGTTGGTTTTATAGCACAGCGGCATTCGCGATTACGTTTGACCGACGGCAAGATCAATTTGACAAAACTCCGGGATTGTTTGTCTTACCGGTTCCATATTCTTTTCCCGGAATTGGTAAAGGGTTGTTCCTGATTGGCAATGCGGGGAATATTGCGGAAACCTCGACAGATGTATTCGGCATGGGTTTCACAGGAGACGCGCAGGGATTTTTCGTGTCAGTTGATGAATTCTTTGTGATTCCAGATTGGACTTATCTCGCGCTGACCCAAGGAAAAATCGCGCGATTTGGACAAAATGTGTACAGCAGCCGTGGAATGAAAAGCGAAAAAAACGACTTCAATATTTATGTTGGCAAAGATTTTACGTTTTACAATTATGAATTGGTCTTCACGCATTTTGAACGCAGACTCGAACTGGCGTATGGTTTCAATGGAGGCAAAGGAAAATTTGTTGAAATCCGGGATTTTGAAGGTGAATTGGTGCAGAAACTGGCTTCACCGGTTGAAGTCGATTTCGCGCAAAAACACCTTCAATTGAAAATCGACTTGACGGACGATTACGGAGATCCACGGGACGGATTGAACATCCGGATTTTGCGGGACCGATTCCCTTCCGTAAATCAAGGAGCGGCTTTTAACAGTTTAACGTTTGCCTTGACCTACTATCTGCCGATTCCTGAAAACAATACGTGGGCATTTCATTATTTCCGCTCCGACGCGCATGTGAGAAAGGAAGGCAATACGGATTTAGAATCGCTCAAAACCACGCAGGGCTATTACGCCTGCGGAGGCTTTGCGGCATGTGAAGCGGCCACTCTCAAAAGCTCGCAAAATCAACTTAACGCCAATAAAAACGGTTCTTCCAAATCACTCGGCGGCGCGGACCGCTTACGTTCGTATCCGGGAAATCGCTACCAGGCGGCACACACATTATTTTACGGAACAGAACTCCGCTGGAACTTCAACACCGAAAACACGAAGCTGGATTATTGGCTTCTGCAGGATGTTCAACAAGCACTACAAGCGGTGTTTTTTTGGGAACAGGGTAGTGTTGCTGAAGAAATCGGAGAAATTGGTGAAACAATTCGGAGTTCATACGGCTCCGGAATTCGTCTGGTCACAAAATCTGGATCAGTTTATAAATTTGAAATGGCAACCGGAGACGAAGGTGCTGAAATAATTTTGTTTTTTGAATATCCGTGGATGGGACTTTTCGGTTCCTAATTAAAATAAACCTGCAAGAATTGTAACCATGTTACGCTTACCACCTTTTGATTATCATGCTCCAAAGAGCGTTGCTGAGGCAGTAGCGCTGAAAGCGGAATGCGGCGAAACGGCGATGTATTCTGCCGGAGGAACGGATTTATTTCCGAATATGAAACGGCGGCAATTCACTCCACAAACTTTGATTGGTTTGCGGGATTTGGCGGAGCTACAAAAAATCGAGTCTGCTGACGGAATGCGCACCGGTTCCGGAGTTTCCTTGAATCAAGTAGCGGAACATCCGGAAATCATCAAGCGCTTTCCGGCGTTGGCTAAGGCGGCGGCTTTGGTCTCCGCACCACAGTTACGGAATATGGGAACGATTGGAGGAAATTTGTGTTTGGACACACGCTGCAATTATTACAATCAAACATTTCCATGGCGCAAAGCACTGGGGTTTTGTTTGAAAAAAGACGGCGACATTTGTTGGGTAGCCCTGAGCAGTCCGAAATGTTTGGCGGTTTCATCCTCGGACTGCGCTCCGGTGGCGATGGCTTTGAACGCTGAATTTTATTTGGTGGCGCAGGATGGGGAACGCACGGTTCCGGCCGCGGAGTTTTACAAAAATGACGGCGCGGATTTTCTTAACAAAACTCCAGATGAATTGCTCGTTTCCATTCGCCTGCCTGCTCATGAAGGCTGGCGGATGAACTATAAAAAATTACGCAGACGAGATTCAATAGATTTTCCAATTCTGGGTGTGGCGACAGCACTGCGTCTGGAAAAATCCGGAAGGTCCGGTGCCGCCGCAAGCTCCGGTACCGTCGGAAGCTCCAGTATCGCAGGTGAATGTGCTGAAATCCGGATTGTTTTGGGGGCAGTCGCTTCATCTCCGTTGCGTGCCTATGAAGCAGAAAAAATGTTGATTGGAGAAAGACTCACAACAGAGCGAATTGAGGCCGCGGCGCACGTTGCTGCGAAGCTTGCCAAACCACTGGATAATACTGATATGACTTTAGGTTTCCGTAAAAAGATGGTGTCGCGCTTTGTGGCGGACGCAATAAAAGAGGCGCTTGAGAATTAGGAGAAATGTAGTCCTGAAAATGATTTTACGTAGGCATCATTGATAAAATTCTGTATTGTTTAAATTAAAAAATCCAGTACGTCCAACGGTTCTTTGACAATTGCACGGGCTCCGTTATCTCTCAGTTCTTCTTCAGTACGAAAGCCCCAAAGTACACCCACAGGAAAGCATCCTGCGGAGACCGCCGTTTTCATATCGGTTGCGGTATCACCTAGATAGAGAAAAGCTTCTGCCGGAATTTCCAATTGTTGGCAAATTTCCAACATTCCCGCAGGATCCGGCTTGCGCGGAATTCCTTCGCGTTGTCCCAAAACCACTTCAAAATTCCATTGGGCTAAAAGATTCTCAACCATCAGTAAAGTAAACTCGTTTGGTTTGTTAGAGAGAACCGTCAATTTTAACTGGCGGCCAATTAGCGCGTCAAGTAATTCAGGAATATCTTTGTATGGAATAGTCTGCTCATTCCAGCACTCGCGATAGGATGTCTCGAAATCCTGTCGGCAGTCTTCGATGAGGGATTCGTTACGTACTTCTTCAGGAAGGACACGGGTCATTAGCATTTTCGCACCGTCACCTACAAAGTAGCGAAATGCATCCACAGGGTGTTCTGGGAACCCGCGTTTTAAAAGTATTTTATTCGTGCAATCTGCCAGGTCAGCCAAACTGTCAAGCAATGTGCCGTCCAAATCAAAGCAAACTGCCTTAAACTGCATGAAAGTATTTCAACTAAATATTATTGTTCAACTCGTCACGCCAAACTTTAGAGGGATGAAAAGTCACAACCCGACGTGCTGCGATTTCGTAATCTCTTTTTGATTTAGGGTCACGTCCGGGCCGCGCCTTTTTGTCACGTAACTCAAACTTGCCTAAACCTGTGATGAGTACATCCTCACCTTTTTCTAATTTTTCTTTGATCATTTCCAACATATCGTTGACCAATTTTTCTGCTTCGCCAAACTGTAGGTCGGCCCCCAGCTGGATTGCCCGCACGATGTCGACTTTTACCATTCGCTCCTCCGATTTATCTTAAATAATTGTGATGTGTATTTGTTGAGATTTTTAGCAATAAAAACTAGCCGCATCCATACTCTTCCAAAGATGTCTTTAACTTCGTCCTGAAGCTCGGATTAGCGAAGACATAGAGAACGCTGCAAACATACTATACTATGGGCAACGTCTTCTACAATACATTTTTTTGAAAAATTCAATTAAATCAACTTAAACTTGTAAAACAAGGACAAACCGCTAGAAAAAAACTGCCCAGCTGAAACGTTCGAGTTTTTTGAAGAAGCTCAAAAAGTTGGACATTGACCCGTTATTTTATCTATAGTAGGATTCACTGCTTAGTTAGCGCAAACCTAAACAGGAGAATTCATTCATGTTTTTCAAGCGACACAAACCCTTTGTAATTCTGGGGATAACAATTATTTTTCTGGTAATCCTAACCTTGTATTTTCAGCAAATGAAGCGTGAAGAATTACAAAATGAACTTAGCAAAATTGAACTTCAGGATGTCAGGATAGACTTAGGAACTTCGAAAGGCAAGCTCGGAACAGCAATTTTTGGAGTAATCCGAAATAAAGGTAACAGTACCATCAAGATTGCAACAATGAGTGTTGAATTTTTAGGAGATGCAGGTGAAGTTTCCAAAGTCCATAATTTTTATCCTGTCAATAACTATTCTTTCAGTGATTCTTTGCCTTTGGAACCCGGACAGGCCAAAGAGTTTGGCTTTCCAATTGATGAAATTGTTCCGGAAAACTGGGGAGGAGGTATCACGGCCAAGCTCATTGATTTACAATTCAAATAACGATAGCCAAGTAAAAAGTCTAAATGACTCACTTGTTTGTCATTCCCGCGAAAGCGGGAATCCATTATTTCAGATACTTACAAGTTCCTGGATTCCCGCTTTCGCGGGAATGACAACTATTTACGAGTGCATCAAATAATGAAAGGAGAAAAAATGTCTAAACCTCTTTGGCAGCCGAGTCTCGAATTAAAAGAAAAAACCGTGATGACTCGCTTCAGCAAAAAAATTCAGCAACGGTACAATCTTCCGGATATTGAATATGCAACTTTGCACCAGTGGTCGATTGAGAATCCAGAACTTTTTTGGGAAGAAGTTTGGCACGATTGTGAAGTCCGCTCATCCGCTACCTGGAGCAAAGTAATGAGCAAATCTGGTTTCAGCAAAAAAATCGGCACCGAATCTTCAGGATGGTTTACAGGAGCAAAATTAAATTTTGCAGAAAATTTGTTAGCACAGGGTAAGGCTGAAAATGAGGCTCTATGTTTTATAGGCGAAGACGGCAAAACGAGTTCATTGAGTTATGCGGATTTGCGAAAAGCAGTCGCGCATTGTGCTTCCGGAATGAAGTCGCTCGGAGTTTGTGAAAAGGATCGGGTGGCCGCAGTGATTCCAAATTGTCCGGAAGCAATTATCGGCATGTTGGCTGCCGCAAGTCTGGGCGCAATTTGGTCTTCCTGCTCACCTGATTTTGGAATTAACGGAATTTACGATCGGCTCGGACAAATTTCGCCAAAAATTTTAATCACTGCAAACGCGTATAACTATAATGGTAAAGAACACGATTGTCTGATTAAAATCCGTGAAATCACCAAGCGCATTGCTAGTATTGAAGCGGTGTTTGTAGTTCCATTTACGGAATCGCCAATGGTATTGCAGGACAAGGAACAAGGATGGGACGCACTACTGGACCTTTCTGCCGATAGCATAAATTTCGCTCAACTGCCTTTTGACCATCCACTTTATATTCTTTACTCTTCAGGAACAACAGGTTTGCCAAAATCTATTGTTCATGGTGCAGGAGGCACCTTGCTCAAGCATCTAACTGAGCACCGTTATCACGCGGATTTGCAGCCTGGCGACCGGTTGTTCTTTTTTACAACATGCGGCTGGATGATGTGGAACTGGTTGGTGAGTGGACTTGCATCCGGAGCTACACTTATTTTGTATGATGGAGCCCCTGCATTTCCGGACATGAGCCGAATGTGGCGTTTAATTGATGATCAGCGTATCACTCATTTTGGCACAAGCCCAAAGTTTCTGGGTGCGGTAAATAAAGCCGGATATTCACCAAAAGAAAATCATCAGCTGGATTCGTTACGAGCTATTTTATCAACAGGGTCTCCACTTCCTGCAGATTTGTTTTCATGGATTTATGCGGAAGTTGCTTCGGTTGTACTCATGTCAGTCGCAGGCGGTACAGACATCGCCGGTTGTTTTATGGGTGGAAATCCAAACTTGCCGGTTTACTCTGAGGAACTTCAATGCAAAAGTTTGGGTATGAATATTCTTGCATACAATCCTGAAGGAAAATCAGTAGTTTGTGAAAAAGGAGAATTGGTTTGTGCCACGCCATTTCCGTCAACACCAATCTATTTCTGGAATGATTCTGATGGTAAAAAATATCACAAATCATATTTTGAAAATTTTCCGGATGTTTGGACACATGGTGATTTTATCGAAATTACGGAGCATGGCGGTGTGATTGTCTTTGGCCGAAGCGACACTGTACTCAATCCCGGAGGAGTACGTATCGGTACGTCTGAAATATATCGGCCTGTTGAGCAAATGCCGGAGATATTGGACAGCCTGGTTTTAGCCCAGCCCTGGGAAAATGATGTGCGGATTGTGCTGTTTGTGGTGTTATGCGAAGGACACCAACTCGATGCTGAGTTAGTCGCAAAAATAAAATCAACCATTCGCAAAGATACTACACCACGTCATGTTCCGGCACGGATTTTTGCAATTCCGGATGTGCCACGAACAATCAGCGGAAAAAAGGTGGAAAAGGCCGCATTACAAACTATTAAAAATGAAAAGGTTGAAAATACCGCTGCACTCGCAAATCCGGAAAGTTTGGAATACTTTTCAAAATTACGAGAAGAACTAAATCAATCATAAAACAAGTTAGCTCTTATTTTTTTGTGAAACTTCGTAGATACGATCTCGAAGTATTTGCAGGAGATCAAGAATTGGCATTTCAGGCACTTCAGACCACTCCATCAGTTTAAGCACATATTTTTTCAGACGCCCCCGTGATAATCCGCGTTTTTCCCAACTGGAATAAACGCCTTCAATTTCCGGAGGCAATGGTCTCCCGTCCAGGGTTCTGCGCAAAAGAAATTTCAGTGCACTGTCCGCATACCGCTGCACAAACTTTTCCATGGCTGAATGAGTTATTTTTTTGCTGCCAAATACGACATCCGTTTCTTCAGTATCATCTTGAAGTAATCCGGTTTCATCCTCTTCCAGCTCTTCCACATCATCATCAAAGTCATTCAACATTTCAATAGAAGAAACAGCAACCGAAGTTTCAGGTTCCTGCGAATTTTCGACTGGTTCCTGTTCTATTTCTTTTTCGACTATTTCTTTTTCCTCAATTTCCGTTTCACTTGCATCAGCAATTGCAAATTGTTCAAAATCCGGTTCAAGTAAAATTCCCATTTGTTCATCTTGATCCGGAACAGAAGCTGATTTGTGTTCCAGTTTGCTTATTTCAGCTGTACTTTCTGGCGTTTCTATTTCTGCAGAAATATCTGTTTCTACCAGTTTTTCTGTAGCAGAAGTTTGCTTTGAGGGGCGGATAAATTTAATTTGCGGAAATTGCCGATTCTGTTTTTTTTCTGCAGGAACCAAACTTTCTGGAGTTACACCTCGTGCCTTGGCAATATGTTTCAGAAAACCCTTTACCAGTTCGTGCCCCCCAAGGCGTTGCTGGAGTTGACTTCTTAACTGCATCAAGTCTTCAAGCTTGTAGTTTGTTTTTGAAAAATCAGGTTCCTCTGCGGCCTCTTTTTGCTGAGATGTCTCTTGAATTAAGATCAAACTGTGGTACGTTTCTATGTACAAAAGCAGATCCTGCAAAGGATGATTCTCTGACTGACGCAGACCTTCCGCAATGTTGAAACGAATATTGAAATGGTGGTGCTTCCCCATTGCCAACTGATCAAACTTTTTGAGGATTCGTTGACAAAGTTTTTTGTTTAGTTGTGCCTTTGACCATTCAAAATTATTCACATAATCACAGAATGCACTAAAACGTTTCCTTGGTACGAGTTCCTGAAGGACTTCTGCTTCCTGGTCAATAAAATCACGAATCACCCAGCCCCCTGCTTCTATCTCAGTTTCCGATGAATCCAGGAAAACAAAACCTGAATGAAAGAGGTGATCACACAGTTGTATGAGCAATGATTCCGTATCCGGAAGCCATGATTCAAAATATCCGCTGTGCTCACGGAAGGTTGTGTTACGGTGCATGAGAGGAAAAGCGCTTATTGGAGATAAAATTAGTTAGGACTCAAGATAACGTAAAATCTTATCCTCGGCAACCTCGGAATGTCAATAAAATGGAATGCGTAAATTTAGCATTTTGTTAAAGGAACTATGTGCAGGCATAATTTTAGAATTACATTGATATTCATCAAGTTTTTTTCTAAAATAGCAATTAAAGAATCAACCTGTAATGCAAGCTGTTTTACTGTTGATTTTAATTTGTTTTCGCAAGTGAAAGAAATGGCGTTTAGACTTAGTACAGTAATTTATAATTTTAGCATTTGTGTGAAATGATCAGCGTTGCTGACTTAGCCATGCAGTATGGCAAAAAAATTCTCTTTGAAAAATCCTCTGTAACCTTTGATCCAGGAAAAAGTTACGGACTTGTCGGCGCAAATGGTTCCGGAAAATCCACGTTGCTGCGCTTGATAACAGGTGAAGAAAAACCTTATTCAGGCACAATATCAGTTCCACGTGACTTAAAACTTGGCGTACTCCAGCAGGACCATTTTAAGTTTGAGAACAATCGGGTTGTTGACGTTGTACTGCTTGGAAGACCAACCTTGTGTGAGGCACTTTTTGAAAAAGAAAAAATACTTGAGTCCGAAAATTTCGACAGCAAAACTGGTCACAGGCTTGGGCAACTGGAAGAAATAATTGCGGAAGAAGACGGTTATGTCGCAGAGCCTTTTGCCGGAGAGTTATTATCCGGATTGGGAATCGCTGAACGCTATCACACCGGCCCAATGAGTGCGTTATCCGGAGGATTTAAACTGCGTGTGCTTTTGGCGCAACTGCTTTTTCAGCAGCCGGACGTGCTTCTTTTGGATGAACCAACTAACCATTTGGATATAGTTTCAATTCGCTGGCTGGAAAAATATTTGTGCTCGCAGTTTGCCGGAACGCTTATTTTTATTTCGCATGATCGCAATTTTCTCAATGAGGTTGCGGGCTACATTGTTGATATTGATTACGAGGAATTGCGGCTTTATACAGGAAACTATGAACAATTTCTTGAAGCAAAGGTGCTGGCAGAAACTCAAAAACTTAAAGAAATAAAAAGTTACGAGCGAAAATCGGCCGAGTTACAAGCCTTTGTTGAACGTTTCCGCGCAAAAGCAACCAAAGCCCGACAAGCTCAGTCACGCGTCAAACAACTCGATAAAATGGAAGTCCCAGAGGTAAAGCGCTCCTCCAGGATTTCGCCGGATTTGAAATTTGTGCAAGCTCGTCCTTCCGGAAGAACCGTCCTGACTGTAAAAAATGTGAGCAAAAAATTTGCTGATACGGAAGTCCTGAAAAATATTTCTTTTGAAATTCAGCGAGGCGAAAAAGTTGCTATCATTGGTCCAAACGGAATTGGCAAATCAACTTTGCTAAAAATTATTCTTGATCAGCTTGCTGCGGACGAAGGTACTTTCGAGTGGGGTTATGAAACACATACTTCTTATTTTGCCCAGGATCACCACGAACAGTTATGTGGAAAAATTAGTGCTTACGATTGGCTCTACGCGACTGCGCCACACGAACCGATTGGGGCAATCCGCGGTTTGTTAGGACGAGTTTTGCTTTCTGGGGATGAGGCTCTCAAACAGGTTTCGGCCTTGAGTGGAGGAGAATCGGCGCGCTTGCTTTTTGCTCGTATTATGTTGGAAAAACGGAATATTTTGATCCTTGACGAGCCCACAAACCACATGGATTTGGAAGGTGTCGCGGCGCTTGGTGATGCTTTGAATGCATTTGAAGGAACCGTTCTTGTGGTCAGTCACTATCGACATTTTGTCTCAAAAGTGGCAACACACATCCTCGAGTTAACTCCGGATGGTGTCAGAGATTTTTCAGGAAGTTACCATGAATACCTGGAAAAATTTGGCGACGATCATCTCAGCCGCGATCAGCCTCTTTCCACGACACTTCTGCAAACAGCCGCGCCGGAGCCTGTACTTCAAGAATTGAGCTATGATAAACGAAAAAAAATGCAACGTGAAATTTCAAAATTAAAAAAACAGGCCTCGCGTTTTGAAACATTGGTTGAAGAAACCGAACAGAAAATTTATGCAATTGAAGCAAAATTTGGAGTAGCAGATTTTTTTCAGCAAACGTCACCTGATGACGTTCAGAAATTACAAATTAAAAAAAACGAGTTAAGCGATGAACTCTCAATAAATCTCAGACAGTGGGAGACTTCATCACAAAATTTGGAAAGTTTGGAAGCAAGTTTTGGCGGCTGATTTAGAGCAAATAACGCAAAGCATTTTTGCGGCATATTTTAATTTCAAAGCATGGATTGAGACAGCTTTAGCTTGAGGATAAAGCATGTTAGAGATTCAGTACTTGTTAAATCAACCAAGCCGAATTTGAATTGTTGGCAGAAATATTAGCAAATGATGTATAATAGTGCATTACTAATTATTAAAGAGGTCAATTTGCGAAATTTAATTACTTTGTTTAAGTCCGGAACTTTAGGACTAATCCTTATTTTTATACTGACTTCGTCCGTTGCTAACACAGCATCTGCCCAAACAACTCCGGAAAAGGCGGCAGAGTTATGGAATTTACGTCAGACAGAAATTGAACAGCTTTATCAGGAAGGTAACCTCGAAGGCGCATTGAATTCTGCACAGGAGGCAGTGACTCTCGCGGAAACCGCCTTTGGTTCAGGGGCTTTGAGAACAATTTCAAGTTTGTTGCTGCTGGCACAAATCCATACGGAACTCGACCAATTGGAGGAGGCAAATCAGATTTACCAAGTGACTCTTGAAACCAGTGTTGCCTCTTTTGGTGAAGCTGCTACGGAGACACTTTCCGTACTCGACAATTACGGAAAATTTCTTAATGCGATTGATCCGGAAATGGCGGAGCCTGTGCTACAGGAAGCACTTCGAATTACCACTGAAGATGATCCGCAACGAGCATCCAGAATGAAAGCACTTGGATTGAATTTGCAGGAATTGGGACGTACTGCCGATGCAGAGGCAATGCTTAGTCAGGCATTGAATGCTTATAAAAAAATCTTGGGCGAGAATGATCCTGACACACTTTCTGTGATGGTGAGTTTGGCCCAGTTAAATCTTTCTCAGGGAAAAATAAATGCTGCGCAAGAATTATTTGAAACAGCGCTGCCTTTGATGCTTGAAGTTCTGGATGAAACAAATCTTTTGATTTTAGAGAGCAAAGAAAATCTGGCCGAAATTTACCGCCAGCAGGGAAAATTTTCGCAGGCCGAAAAATTATTTTTAGAAAGTATGCAAGGGGCGGTAACAGAATATGGTGAGGAAGACCTGCTTGTCGTGCAGATCAAAAGTCATTTGGCACAACTTTATGAAGATACAGGTAAGCTCAAAAAGGCCTTGGCTTTACATCAGCAGGTTTATGAAATTGACTTGGTACTGCTCGGAGAAGCACATCCAAATACGGCAGGTGACCTGAATAATTTGGCTAGTGTGCGCCGTCGTTTGGGTGATTACCAAAAAGCGGAAAAACTGTTTCGGAAATCCTTGAAAGTGATGATAGCGGCTCTGGGCGAAGAATCTCCACAGGCAGTTTCTGTGATGAACAACTTGGCCCTATTTCTTGAAAATCAAGGTCTTTACGATGAAGCGGAACCGCTTTTCAAAAAGGCATATACTATTTCCGGAAGAATCCAGGGTGAGCGTCATCCTACCACACTTGCCTTGCTGAACAACCTTGCGTTTCTTTATGAATCACAGGGTGACTTTGAGCGTTCGGAACTAAATTACAAAATAGTCATTAAACTCAATACCGAGGTTTTTGGCGAAACACATGTCAACACACTTGCCAATCAGAATAATCTTGCCTACCTGTTCCTGCGTGACAAGCGTTATGATGAAGCTTTTCCTATATTTTTAAAAGTACACGGATTGTGGAAAGAGCAGTTAGGCGCTAATCACCAGAATACTCTAAAAGCACTGAACAATCTGGGGCGTGTGCAAAAGTCACTTGGCAATTTGGCAGATGCAGAAAAGTATTTGACTGCTGCGTTGGAAGGAAGAACGAAAGTTTTTGGGAAACGTCATGCTGACACTTTGCGCAGTATGAATGATATTGGCGAACTATTTGTTGTTCAGGAAAAAACGGAAGAGGCGCTGAAAATGTTCCGCGAGACGCTGAAACTTGAAGAAGAAGTTTTGGGCGAAAATCATCCTTATACTTTTGAAACACTGAATAATCTTGCTAACTTGCTCAAAACAATGGGCAAAACGGAAGAAGCTTATGATGTTTTTAAAACAGGATTTAATCGCAGAAACGCATTTTTTGATCGTGTGCTTTGGGTTGCAGGAGACAACACACGCCAGTCTTATATCAGTTTATACAGGCCGGAACAAAATGCGTATATCCGCATGCTGTTGAGTTTGGATGATGAACGTTCTGCCCGCGATCTTTTTGAAGTTAGCCTGAGGCGCAAAGGTTTGTTGCTCAAAATTACCAGTGAAACTCAACAAGTGGTGATGATGTCTGGTTCACCGGAGTTGCAGGCAATTACGGAAGAATTGACTCAAACCCGAAAACAATTAGCAGGACTAACGCTGTCCGGACCAACTGATGACAACCGCAAAGAATTTCCTCAAATAATTTATCAATTGGAGGAAAAAGTCAATTTGCTCCAACTTAAACTTGGAGAACAAAGTCAGCGTTTCCGCCAATCCACCAAGCAGGTTTCTGCAGACGAAGTGGTTAAGGGAATGGGTGAAAATGCTTTGGTTGATTTTATAAGTTTCCGCGGAGATGATGAATCATTACGTATATTAGCAGTTGTGATAAATAAGGGTGAATTCAATATTATAGAATATGAAGATTTAGAATTGATCAGTATCATGGTCATGGAATTACGCGAAATAGTTCAGGATGAGGGTGCAGAAGACGAAGACGTCAAAAGTGTTGCTCTGGAACTTTGGGAAGAACTTTGGCAGCCACTTACAGATGCATTGGGAGAAACCGCTTCAATTTTTATTTCTCCGGACAGTCTGCTGAATGTCTTGCCGTTTGATGTTTTGACGGATGAAAACGACAGCTATCTGCTGGAAAATTTTGATTTACGCATCATCAGTTCCTCAAGAGATTTGGCGCTGGAACCATTGCTTGCAGCAAAAGGTGAATTGATGATTATTGCGGGACCTGACTATAATTCCGATGAACTCCTCAAAACTCCGGCAGCACGGGAAGTAACACATAAGCGCTCCCGTAGTGTTGCACAGGGTGCGCGGATGGGATCCGGTTTGCGCGGACTTAATTTTGATCCACTTCCTGGTGCAGAAAAAGAAGGTGAAGTGATTAAGGAAGTTGCCGATAGAAAAGACGCAAACTCGGGCGGCAGTCGTGTAACATCAATTTATTCGCAACGTGCCGCGGAAGAAAAATTGCTCCGGAATATGTCTTCTGCACCAGAAGTTCTGCATATTGCAACTCACGGATTTTTTCTCAAGGAAGACGAAAAATTGAAAAAACGTCTGCAAGGTCTCAGTCGTGGTTCAAGCAGTATTCCGCCGCCTGCGGATAATCCTTTGCTGAGGGCAGGTCTTGCATTTGCAGGATTGAATGCAAATGCTTCCATGCTTGGTGAAATTGACACCGATAACGATGGAGTCTTGACTGCGATGGAGGTTTTGAGTTTGGATTTGGAGGGAACACAATTGGTTGTTCTGTCTGCATGCGAAACCGGTTTGGGAGAAATACATGAAGGTGAAGGCGTTTATGGTTTACGTCGTTCTTTTCAGGAAGCCGGTGTGAAAAATGTGATCAATTCCTTCTGGGAAGTAAGTGATGCCGGAACGCAATTATTGATGACCAAATTTTATGAAAAATTTCTTACAGGAATGTCCGCCCGCAAGGCAATGCGCGAAGCACGTCTGGAAATGCTGGATGATGTCCAGTGGAGTGCGCCATATTACTGGTCTGCTTTTGTGATGGTCGGGCGCAACACATAAACAAGATGGAGCAATTAATCATCCACGGCGGTGCCGGAAGTCTGGAAGGCAAAGTTGTTGAAGCGCAGGAAATGCATGATTCCCTTTGTCACATCTGGGAAGATTCATTTGTAATACTGCAAAAGGGTTCGGCTGAAGAAGCTGTTCGGCACGCGATTAGGATGCTGGAGGATGATCCTATTTTTAATGCCGGAACAGGTTCCAAGCTTCAGGCCGACGGCGAGGTGCGGATGAGTTCGGCCTTGATGGACGGGACTAATAATCGTTTTTCTGGCGTGATTAATGTTCAAAATATCCGCAATCCAATTGAGGCTGCAGCCTTGCTGTCCAGAGAAGAACACACGATTTTAAGTGGGGATCAAGCCACGGCTTTTTGTCGGAAACACGGCATGCAGGAATATAATCCTGTGACTGCGGAGCGTTTGGAGGAATACGAAAAACGTTGTAAAGGAAAACACGGAACAGTCGGTGCGGTGGCGCTGGACAAAGAAGGGCGTATTTTTGCTGGCACATCAACCGGCGGCATTGGCTGTGAAATTCCAGGACGCGTCAGTGACAGTCCGACGGTGGCCGGAACTTATGCTTCCGCAAAAGCAGGTGTTTCGTGTACAGGAATAGGTGAACAAATCACACAGCAGGCAGCCGCGGCAAAAGTTGTAACAAGGGTTGATGACGGAATGACGTTGCATGACGCTGTTGCCAGGACTATGCAGGAAAGCAATAAATTCAATTGCTTATATGGATTGATCAGTCTTGATTCGGAGGGTCAAGTTGAAGTGGGAAAAACTTCTGCTTTGAATGAGGTTTTTTATGCGTTACACAATGGAGAAATGATCAGAACTTTTTTTGCCTGAGCAGTTCTTTCAATTTCCCTTTTCCTCGGAAAATATCTTACGCTCGTTATCCAGCCAATTTCCAAGAAACAGTTGTTGAGAATCAGGCATTTTATAGCGCTGTTCAAGGATGAAATTTTCCAAAAATGGTCCTGTTTGCAGAAGAAATTCATTTTTCCAAACTTCACTGCGGGCCAATCTGGCGTCATAGCGTAATTCTCCAACTCCCACTTGTCTCCGAAAGCGGAATCGCTGCAGGCTGTATCCTGAGGCCACAAAAGCCAAGTCTATGGCTGTTGCTTTAAGGTCAAAACTTATGTGGAAACTCCCCTTCTTTTCCGGAAAAACCAATCTCGCTTTTGGAGCATAAAGCGGAGATTCATTTTCAAACTTAATGAAGTTCGAATAGTATTCAAGGACGACGATGAACCCCTTGGTATTCAACACATTCGAGTTTTCTTCCAGCATCGTCCCTTCAATCCAGCGTGTTCCCCAGCCGGGCTTATAGTTCAGCGATTCCGGATAACATCCTCCAAGAAATGTAGTCAGCAAAAGTATAAAATAGAAAAAATAGCGCATAACTGGTTAATCTCAATAAATTTTGATTCTATCTTGAAGATAAGCTAACCCCTCAGAATTGCAAGTTATTGTTGATGCTTTTAGTTGTTGTCCGGACTTTGTAGTTCTTGACCCAACATGCGGGTTTTGCTACAATTACACTACCGGATTTTAGTTGGACTGATGCAGTCAACGAGCAAATCACACAAAAATAATTACGACTCGCGGACAAATCACACACTCGCCTTCAGACAACCGTCCTCACTCTGCCCCAAACGGCACAAGGAAAATATGTGGAAAAAAGTTAAAAAATTATTTGGTGACGAAAACACAAAAACACTAGCTGGTTACCAAAAAGTAGTTGATAAAATAAATGCGCATGAAGCTGAAATGCAGGGCTTGGCGGATGAGGATTTTCCTAAAAAAACAGAGGATTTTAAATCTCGTCTTGAAGCCGGTGAAGCAATGGATAACTTGATTCCGGAAGCTTTTGCTCTTGTTCGGGAAGCGTCACAGCGTATGATTGGTGAGCGACATTACGACGTGCAGTTGCAGGGAGGGTTGGCTTTGCATCATGGAAACATTGCGGAAATGGCGACTGGAGAAGGCAAAACTTTGTCTTCAACGTGTCCGGTTTATCTTAACGCGCTTAGTGGAAAAGGTGTTCATATCATTACGCCGAATGATTATTTGGCGAAACGAGACAGTCAGTGGATGGGGCAAATCTTTGAATTCCTCGGTTTAAGGGTAGGTTTGATTCAGCACGGAATTTACGACGAAGGCCGCCGCAGTGCTTACGCGGCTGACATTACGTATGGCACAAACAACGAATTTGGTTTCGACTATTTGCGCGACAACATGAAATTTTCTCTTGAGGATTATGTTCAGCGTGACTTTAATTTTGCTGTTGTCGATGAGGTTGACAGTATCCTTGTTGACGAAGCACGGACACCGCTGATCATCAGTGGTCCAACTGAAGATAATATTGAGAAATATCATCAAATTAATAAATTTGTTTACGGCCTCAGTCGTGAAATCCGCAAAGAGGAAGTAGGAAAACTGCCGCAGGATCAAATCCACAATATTGCCGAAAATCTGGATGAACTGGAAGACCATGATATTGTGCGCGATGGAGATTTTGCGCTTGATGAAAGGGCTCGCAGCATCAACCTGACCGATCAGGGTTCTGTCAAAATCGAGGAGCGCCTACAGGATTTGCTGGTTAAGGAAACAAGCTTGTTTGATTATGAAAACATGGAAATTCTGCACCATGTTAATCAGGCTTTGAAGGCACATTACATGTTCAACAAGGATGTCGATTATGTTGTACAGGAAGGTCAGGTAATCATCGTGGATGAGTTTACCGGACGTTTGATGCCGGGACGACGTTTTAGTGACGGACTTCATCAGGCGTTGGAAGCAAAGGAAGGCGTTACCGTTGAACGTGAAAACCAGACACTCGCGACTATCACTTTCCAAAATTATTTTCGGCTGTACAAAAAACTTTCCGGAATGACCGGAACAGCGGAAACAGAAAAAAATGAATTTAAGAAAATATACAATTTAGGCGTTGTTGTTGTTCCTACAAATAAACCGCTGATTCGTAAGGACCTTTCGGATGTAGTTTTCAAAACTGTGGATGCGAAATATCGTGCGACTATCGACCGTATCAAAGCGCTTAACGAGAAGGGTCAGCCGGTTTTGGTTGGAACAGTTTCCATCGAAGTCTCTGAATCAATCAGTAAATTGCTCAAGAAAGAAGGAATTTCTCACGAAGTTCTGAATGCAAAACACCATGAACGGGAAGCAGAAATTATCTCAATTGCAGGTCTATTTGGGGCAGTTACAATTGCGACAAATATGGCAGGACGTGGAACAGATATTAAACCTTCGCCGGAAACACTGGAAGTCGGGGGGTGTTTGTGCTCGGAACAGGAAGGCATGACAGCCGCCGTATCGACAATCAGTTCCGGGGTCGTTCCGGACGGCAAGGTGATCCTGGCGCATCCCAGTTTCTGCTTTCGCTGGAAGACGACTTGTTGCGGATTTTTGGCGGCGAGCGTATTTCAAACTTAATGGACAAACTGAATATTGAAGAAGACGAGCCGATTGAACATGTCTTTATCACCAAGGCAATCAGCAACGCGCAGAGCAAGGTTGAAGGTTATCATTTTGATATTCGGAAGCATGTCCTTGAATATGATGATGTGATGGAAAAGCAGCGCTCCATCATTTACGGCCGGCGTCGTGAAATTCTCGGTGATGGTGTACATGAGCTTATCTTGGAAATGTGTGACGGCATAGTTGATCGCATGATGGATCAACATTGTGAGGACAAGTACGCGGATCAGTGGGATGTTCAGGGATTCAACCGTGCTTTTGAGGGTGTCTTTGCTAAGGTACTGAACGAAAAATGGTATGAAGAGGAACTCAAAGCGGATGAGCACGCAGAAAAATTTTATGGATGGATTGAAGATCTTTACAAAGAAAAAATTGATTTTTTCCGTAAAGTCGCGGAATTTAATTTTGAACCAGCGGTTTCCGATGAAGATCGTAAAGAAGTGTTAAACCAAATGATTCTTGATCTGGAAAGGCAGGTTCTGTTGAAGGTCAACGATAACCTCTGGAAGGATCATTTGCTGTCCATGGATCATCTGCGTGAAGGTATTGGGCTGGTTGGTTATGCACAGAAAAAACCGCTCGACGAATATCGAAAACAGGCATTTGCAATGTTTTCGGATTTAATGAACAGGATTGATCTGGAAGCAATCAGCACATTTTATAAATTGACGATTGCCCACCCTTTGGCAGAAGCTGAAGCGCCACCAATTCAGCAAGATATGGAATTCATCCATGGAGAAGTAGAGGCGCCAGCCGAGGAAAAAGTAAAAAAGAAAAAACCACAACCTGTTCGTGCCCAGCCTACTATCGGACGTAATCAACCGTGCCCATGCGGAAGTGGTAAAAAATATAAAAAGTGCTGTGCTCTTGCCAAAAAAATTGCCTGAAAACCTTGTGGAGCGAGCAATGAAAAGGTGGCATACTTGGCTGAATTTTCATTACTTAACCTGCACTTATACTCAACGGCTTTCAAAGTTGTAGCTTCTCACAAATCCATCCCAAATTTCATTTTAAACCAAAAAAATGACCTCATTAGCTAAATTCTACAATCCTCAAGCATTTGAAAAACAAATTGCAGAGCAGTGGGAAAACAGTGGTGCCTTCCGTGCGGATGCGAATTCCGAAAAACCTGCTTTCACAATTTCAATGCCTCCTCCGAATGCAACCGGACAATTGCATGTCGGTCATGCAGTGATGCTCGTTCTGGAAGATATTTTTATTCGTTGGCAGCGGATGGACGGCCACGAGGCACTTTGGCTGCCGGGAACTGACCATGCCGCAATTGCCACTGAAAATGTGGTTTTGCAGCAAATCAAAGCTGAGGAAGGAATTGCTGATCCACGGGCGGAATTGGGTCGTGATGAGGTTTTAAGAAGGATTGCGGAATATGTCAAAAATTCACAGGGCACAATCCGGAATCAAGTCAAGGCGCTGGGTTCAAGTTGTGACTGGAGCAGGGAACGCTACACGATGGATCCTCAGCTAAATCGTTGTGTGAATGAAACTTTTAAACGGATGTACGAAGATGGTTTGATTTTCCGTGGCCCACGGATTGTCAATTGGGATCCGAACCTGAAAACCAATGTTTCAGATGA